>NZ_JBQSWC010000028.1:0-65920 GCF_052376775.1 Halomonas sp. AOP43-A1-21
CCGGATTGGCAAGGGCTTTTTTAAAGATAGTTTCAAAAACTTCAAATAAGCGTCACACGGGCGTAACGTTTCTTACCTGCCTGTATTACGTAGGCCTTACCCGTCGCCAGCATAGTGTCCTGAGCAACGGCTTCTCCATCAACCTTAACACTGCCGTTTTTGAGCATATCCTTTGCCTGGGCACTGTTCTTGGTCAGGCCAGAGCGATTAAGTACGGCCGCAATAGGTGCCTGCTCGGCCCCTTCAAAGTCCACTTCCACTTCCGGCAGGTCTTCCGGCAGTTCGCCATCGGCTAGTTGATTACCCGCTGACTTATGGGCGTTGGCGGCCGCTTCGTCACCGTGGTAGCGAGCAATCAGCTCACGCGCCAGCTCCATTTTCACGTCACGCGGGTTCGCACCCTGTTCAACGCTTTGCTTAAGCGCCTCAATCTCTTCGTTGGATTTTAGCGACAGTAGCTCAAAGTAACGCCACATCAAGCTATCGGGCATTGAAACCAACTTGTTGAACATGGAACCCGGCGCTTCATCGACCCCAACGTAGTTGCCCAGCGACTTCGACATCTTCTGCACGCCGTCCAGGCCTTCCAACAACGGCATGGTAATAACGACCTGCGGCTCCTGACCGAAGTGCTTTTGAATTTCACGGCCCATCAGCAGGTTGAACTTCTGATCGGTGCCGCCCAATTCGATATCAGCCTCAAGCGCCACCGAGTCGTAGCCCTGAACCAGCGGATACAGAAACTCGTGGATCGCGATCGGCTGGTTGGATTTGTAGCGCTTTTCAAAGTCGTCACGTTCAAGCATGCGGGCAACGGTACTTTGAGCGGCCAGCTCAATCATCTTGGCGGCGGTCAGTTCGCCAAACCACTCGGCATTAAAGCGCACCTCGGTCTTTTCAGGATCGAGGATCTTGAACACCTGCTCTTTATAGGTTTCCGCGTTGGCTTTTACATCCGCTTCGGTTAGCGGCTTGCGGGTCACATTTTTGCCGGTTGGGTCACCAATACGGCCAGTGAAGTCACCAATCAAAAAGATAACGGTGTGACCCAGGTCCTGGAACTGGCGCATTTTGGTCAGCAGTACGCTGTGGCCCAGATGCAGGTCAGGGGCTGTGGGGTCAAAACCAGCTTTGATACGCAGCTTACGCCCAGAGGCCAGCTTTTTCTTAAGCTCGTCCTCTACCAGGATTTCATGCGTACCCCGCGCCAGCAGCGCTAAAGCCTGATCCACCTCACTCATTGCCTCTCTCCATATAAACTTTGCCCAAATGGGCACACAGATGATAAATGGCCGACGATGTTACCATGCCTGCAGTTCTTGGTTGAGCCTTCGCACCGCTTTGGATGATGCTTTATGAAAACGCCCCCCGCGGCTCCCACGCTTTACTATATTGGCTTGATGTCAGGCACCAGCCTGGATGGCGTTGATGCCGCCCTGATTGCTATCGAGCCAGGCACTCCCCCAAGGCTGGTAGCCACACACGCTGAACCGATGCCGGATACGCTGCACAGCGCACTATTAGCGCTATGCCATGCCGAGCAGGCAAGCTTTGCGCAGCTGGCCTTTGCAGAAAACACGTTTTGCGCACTGCAGGCACAGGCCGTTAAGGCACTACTCGCCAAGCAGCCGCTATCGCCCCATCAGATTACCGCGATCGGCAGCCATGGCCAGACTATTGAGCATGCCCCGAGTGGCCATCACGGCGGCCCCGCCTATACGCTGCAGTTAGACAACCCCAGCCTCTTGGCGGAACTCACCGGCTGCACGGTTGCGGCGGATTTCCGCCGTCGAGATTTAGCCGCGGGCGGCCAGGCGGCACCGCTCGCTCCGGCGTTTCATCAGGCACTGTTTGGCAGAAAAAGTGCCGATCAGTTGATTCTCAACCTGGGCGGTATTGCCAATATCACCTGGCTGCCCCGTGATGAAGACCACCCCGTGCTGGGCTTTGATACCGGCCCGGCCAACGTATTGCTGGATGCGTGGTTTGCTGAACATCAAGGCGGCCGCTTTGATCAGGACGGTGCCTGGGCCAAGAGCGGCCAAGTGGATGAGAAGCTGTTAGCAGACTTTTTAGCCGACCCGTTCTTCCGCCAGCCGCCGCCGCGCAGCACAGGGCGGGAATACTTTCACGTGGCGTGGCTCAAGCAGCGGCTTACCGGCAGGGAATTGCCGGCAGATGTACAGGCCACCCTGGCGGAGCTAACCGCCATCAGCGTGGCGGAAGGTATCGGCCAACTGCTGCCTAACGGCCAATCCACCACATTGATTACCGGCGGTGGCGGTGCGCATAACGCCTACTTAATGGCACGCCTGGCCCATCATCTGCCCAACGCTACGTTTACCTCGCCCACCGCTTACGGCTGGCCGGAAGACTGGATTGAAGCAGGCGCGTTTGCCTGGCTTGCCCATCAGCGTTTGCACCATCTGCCCGGCAACTTGCCCTCCGTGACGGGCGCCCAGGGGCCTCGTGTGCTGGGCGGCATTTATGCGCCCTGAGGGTGTTTAGCGTAACGCCGCTCCCCTCTGCCAGCCGTATGCGGGAAGGTAATTCAGCATAAACGGGGCATCCGGACGCATTCTGCTTTGCCGAGACTGCCAGCAGTTCGGTAATATCCCTCTCTCCCTCAGCTGCTAAGGTGCTTGAGTATGACAGACATCGCGCTAACCGAGTCGCTTGCCCAAGCGCGCGAACGCCTGCACCAGGCGCTTCAAAAGGCAGGCCGCCCGTTAAATGATGCGACACTGCTGGCGGTGAGCAAAACCAAACCGGCGGCCCTGATTCGTCAGGCTTGGGAACTCGGCCAACGCGAATTTGGCGAAAACTACCTGCAGGAAGCCCTGGAAAAGCAGGTAGCCTTGGCTGATCTCGATGATATCGTGTGGCATTTCATTGGCCCGCTGCAGTCGAATAAAACCCGCTCGGTAGCAGAGCACTTTGACTGGATGCACAGCGTGGATCGCTTGAAAATTGCTAAACGGCTAAGCGAACAGCGTCCGCCGCATTTGGCACCGTTAAATATTTGCCTACAGGTTAATATCAGCCGTGAGGCGTCCAAGTCCGGCGTTATGCCTGAAGACGTCATGGGCCTGGCCCGCGAAATTGCCCAGCTACCCCATTTATGCTTACGCGGGTTAATGGCCATTCCCGCGCCAGCCAAAACACTAGAAGCGCAACGCGAACCACTAGCGGCACTCAAGCAATTACTTACATCGCTGCAAGCCGCGCTACCTCAGGCCCCATTAGATACACTCTCAATGGGCATGAGCGATGACCTGGAGGCCGCCGTGCTTGAAGGCGCCACACTGGTACGTCTAGGCACAGCCATCTTCGGCACGCGCGGGGCGGCCTAACACAACACGTTAAGGCTGCGGACACAGAAAATTCACCCTTCAATAGGATAAGCACATGGCGAGCAAGATCACTTTTATCGGCGCAGGCAATATGGCAAGCGCGATTATCGGCGGCCTTATCGACAGCGGCGTTGCGCCCACTGACCTTACCGCCACGGCTCCCAAAAACAGCGAACTTGCGCCGGTTAAAGAGCGCCTGGGCATTAACACCCATACCGACAACAACGCTGCCATCAGTAGCGCTGACGTAGTGGTTCTGGCCGTAAAACCACAGATCATGCGTGCGGTCTGTGAAGACCTGCGAGACACTGTTCAGCAACAGCGCCCGCTGATAATTTCGATCGCCGCAGGCCTAGACGCCGCGACCATCGACCAGTGGCTAGGGGGCAATAATGCCCTAGTACGCTGCATGCCCAACACACCCTCTTTGGTGGGTTATGGCGCCAGCGGCTTGTATGCCAATGCCGCCGTCAGCGATGCCCAGCGCGATATCGCCACCCAGCTAATGGAAGCCGTCGGCATTGTAGAATGGGTGGAAGAAGAGTCTCTTTTAGATGCGGTTACCGCCGTTTCGGGTAGCGCACCGGCCTACTTCTTTTTGATGTTTGAAGCGATGGAAGAAGCCGCCGTAAAACTTGGCCTGCCGGCTGACACCGCGCGTCGTCTAGCGATTCAGACCGCACTGGGTGCCGCCACCATGGCGCAGCGAAGTGATAAAGATCCCGCTACGCTCAAGCAGAACGTTATGTCTCCAGGCGGCACTACCGAGCGTGCTATTCAGCATATGGAAGAAGCGCAACTGCGCACTATTATTGACGATGCCATGAAAGCCTGCGCTGACCGCGCCGCCACAATGGCTCAAGAACTAGCCAAGAAGTAAGTACACACTCACACAAGGAGACGTACCATGGGCAGTGCCGGGCTTTCACTGATTCATACGCTGGTTAACATCTATCTGTTGTTATTGATGTTGCGCTTTTTACTGCAGGCCTCACGGGCGGACTACTACAATCCGCTCAGCCAGTCGCTGGTAAAAATCACCCAGCCAGTGGTAGGACCATTTCAGAGTTTTCTGGGGCCGGTTGCCGGGCGCTTCGACCTGGCGACGCTCGCCGCGGGCTTTGCTCTCAAGGTTATAAGTCTCATCGCCGTATTTATGCTCTTTTTCGACGGCATAGGTATGCCAGTGGTCCCCGTGCTGATTGCAGGCGTTGCGGCACTGGCCAGCGCCATTCTGAAAATTTACTTCTTTGCCCTGATCGTGATGATTATTCTGAGCTGGGTGGCGCCCAACTCGAGCCACCCCGGCGCCCTGCTGGTAATGCAACTGGTAGAGCCTATCATGGCGCCGGTTCGCAAGGTGATACCACCACTAGGGATGATTGATCTCTCCCCCATTGTCGTATTTATCGCGATCAATATTATTGATGGGTTTGTCGTTGGCTCGCTGATCAGGGCTACGGGACTGCCCAGTACCTGGATCGGTCTTTGATGATCGACGTCACCGCCGCCGGTCTTGTCCGGCGGCGCGAGTTAGCAGCTCTAGCTTTAATAGCAGGATGACCGTTTTTGATGCCTGATTCAGCCCCCCACGTAAACCCTGACCAGCCAACTGACGCCGCTGGTACTGACTCCATTGGCGTAGTCACCCCTCACGTGGCCAAGTTTGACGTCCCGCTTGCGCTCGCCTGTGGCAAGGTACTTCCCGAATATGAACTGATTTATGAAACCTATGGCACGCTAAACGCTGAGCGCAGCAACGCCGTGCTGATTTGCCATGCACTTTCTGGGCATCATCACGCAGCGGGTTATCACAGCCGGGATGACCGCAAGCCCGGCTGGTGGGACTCTCATATCGGCCCCGGTAAATCCATCGACACCAACCGCTTTTTTGTCGTGTCCTTAAATAATCTGGGTGGCTGCCACGGCAGCACCGGGCCGGTTAGCCATAACCCGGAAAGCGGGCGTCAGTGGGGGCCAGACTTCCCCATGGTCACGGTCAGCGACTGGGTCGCAAGCCAGGCGCGCTTGGCGGATCACCTAGGGATTGAACGCTGGGCCGCCGCCATAGGCGGAAGCCTCGGCGGCATGCAGGTGTTGCAGTGGACAATCACCTACCCGGAGCGCGTGGCCAATGCAGTGGTGATTGCGGCAACGCCGCGTCTTTCAGCGCAAAATATCGCGTTTAATGAAGTCGCGCGCCAGGCTATTCGCTCGGACCCAGAGTTCTTCGGCGGCTGGTACGCCGACCATGACACCGTGCCCAAACGCGGGCTGAAACTGGCACGCATGGTGGGCCATATCACCTATCTGTCAGAAGATGCCATGGGCAGCAAGTTCGGTCGAGACCTGCGTAGCGATGACCTCAATTTTGGTTTCGACGTTGAGTTTCAGGTCGAGTCCTATCTGCGCTATCAGGGTGATGCGTTTTCCACCGCGTTTGATGCCAACACTTACCTGCTGATGACCAAGGCGCTGGACTATTTCGACCCGGCCGCCCTGGCTGACGGCGATCTCGCTAAGGCGCTGGCGCCCGCGCAGTGCCCGTTTCTGATTGTCAGCTTTACGACCGACTGGCGGTTCCCGCCGGCACGCTCACGCGAGCTGGTAGATGCACTGATCCGTGCAGGCAAGTCGGTTAGCTACGCCAATATTGAATCGCCTCACGGACACGACGCGTTCTTGCTGCCGGAGCCACGCTATCAGGCGTTGTTCAGCGCCTTTATGAACCGTACCGCCCGTGAGCTAGGCCTGGAGGAGATCCGTTGATGCGCGCCGACCTTGAACTGATTTACGACTGGGTACCCCAAGGCGCCCACGTGCTGGATCTTGCCTGTGGCGACGGGGCGCTTCTGGAAAGCCTGGCACGCGACAAAGGCGTGACCGGCTATGGGCTGGAAATTGATCCTGAGGGCATCACCAGCTGTGTCGCACGGGGCGTCAGCGTTATTGAGCACAACCTGGATGACGGCCTGGCCAGTTTTTGCGATCACAGCTATGACCAGGTGATCATGACTCAGGCCCTGCAGGCACTTCGCCGCCCCGACAAAATGCTCGACGAGATGTTACGCGTCGCTGAAGAAGGCATCATCACGTTCCCCAACTTTGCCTATTGGCGTCATCGGGTTTATCTGGGGCTGCGCGGCTATATGCCGGTATCCAAATCGCTGCCCCATGCATGGTACGACACGCCTAACATCCACCTGTCGACCTTTAACGATTTCGAGCACCTGTGCCGCGAGAAAGGCTTGGTGATTGTCGATCGTGCCGTAGGCGTCGGCGAGCGTCGCGGGCACTGGAGCTCAAAGTGGTGGCCCAACCTGTTCGGCGAGATCGCTATTTTTCGCGTACGTCGCCGCTAGCCGCACCGGTAGCGTTCGCTCAAGCGCTACGCTGACCGGAATGCCCGCCTCCCAGGTGACTTGCGTTCCGTAAGCAAGCACCTCTACCCCATCGGCGACCGCCGCCTCAAGACCTGTCGCATAAGCGGCATCAATATGGGCGGCGGGCGCGACATCATCGATCCCTTCGTGGGCAATGCAGAAAAGCAGCACCGCCCGCTCGCCTTGGCGGGCCAGCGCACTGAGCGCCTGAAGATGTTTGAGCCCACGCGCGCTCACCGAGTCAGGAAAATACCCATAGCCGTCCAGCTCCTTGAGGGTCACCTGCTTGACCTCAACGTAGGCGCGCCCTTTAAGCGGATCCTCCAGAAGAAAATCAAGCCGTGACTCACCAACTTTCACCTCACGCTGATGCTGGGCATAACCGGCTAATGCGTCCAATCGGTTATCACTGAGCGCCGCCTCCACTATCCGATTCGTCCGCCCGGTATGCACTGAGGCTAAGGATGCACTGCCGTCAGGCTGGGGTAGCTCAATCAACTCCCACGTCCACAAAAGCTTGCGCTTGGGATTATCGCTGGGCGACAGCCAGACGCGGCAGCCAGGAAGATTCACGGCTTTCATCGACCCGGTATTGGGGCAATGCGCCACCACTTCCCGGCCATCATCAAGGCGCACATCGGCAAAAAAGCGTTTATAGCGGCGCAGCAGCGTGCCAGGCACCAGGGCCGGATAGCAAACCATCATAGCCGTCCCACAAAGCGAGCGATCCGCGCCACGGCTTCCTCAAGTCGAGCGACATCGTTGGTAAATGCAATCCGCACATGGTGTTCGCCGCCGCGTACCGCAAAATCGATACCGGGGGTAATCGCCACGTTTTCCTCTTCCAAAAGCCGCTCACAGAACGTTTGGCTATCCTGGCTATAGCGTGAGATATCCAGCCATGCATAAAACGCACCCTGAGGCGGTAAATCCGGCGCTAAGCCCAGCTGCGCCAGCCCATCCAGCAGTACCTGACGACGCTCGGCGAGCATTTCGCGACGCTGCTCCATAATAACCCGGCACTCAGGAGTGAAAGCAGCAAGGGCTGCATGCTGTGAAGGTGTGGAAGCCGCCAGAAAGACATTCTGGGCAAGCCGGGTTAACGGCTCGACCGCCCGCTCCGGCGCAACCAGCCACCCCAGGCGCCAGCCGGTCATACCGAAATACTTCGAGAAGCTGTTAACCACAAACGCCTCGCTGGAAAGCGATGTGGCCGACAGCGGCGCGTCATCGTAGTTGAGTCCTTGATAAATCTCATCGACGATCACTTCACCCGAGCGCTTGGCCACAGCATCCAGCACTTGGCTAAGCTGTTCGGCGCTCAACGTGTGCCCGGTAGGGTTGGAAGGCGAGGCCAGCATGGCCAGACGGGTATCGTCGCGCCAGTGGCGGCCGATCAATCCGGCGTCCAGCTGCCAGCCGCTTTCACGCCCCACCGACACCGCATCAATCTCGGCCCCCGCCAGGGCCATAAAATGGCGGTTACACGGATAGTTGGGGTCAGCCATCAACACGCGGTCGCCACTTTCGACTAGCAGCTGGCTTGCGAGCAATAGCGCTCCTGACGCGCCGGGCGTTACCAGAATCCGCGCGGGGTCCACCTGGGCATTAAAGTGCTCGGCATAGTGGCCGGCAATTGCCTCACGTAGCGCGGGTAGCCCTGCCGCAGGCGTATAGCGCGTCTGGCCGCTGGCCAGCGCCTTTTGGCCGGCTTCCATAATCGGCTCGGGCGTGGCGAAATCAGGCTCTCCCACCTCCAGATGGATCACATCATGCCCGGCCGCTTCACGCGCCTGAGCCATTTCAAGTAAGTGCATTACCCGAAAGGGGGCAACGTGATTGACGCGTGAATTCCAGGCCATAACAGCTCCTTAACCAAACAGAATTAGATCATGACATAAACCATGACACGGGCCATAGAAACGGCAAGACCATAGTAGAAAGCGCACTATTATGCTTGCAACGCGGCCGTTTTTCAGATAAACAAGCATCCCTTTGGCGTGAGATCGTGGCACACGCTCATGGTCGATCAGCAGTCACATACGTAAGGGGCAATCCCATGCCAGTAGCGGAAAAAAAACCGGAAGCGACCAAGACTTTCACCCCGTATGAACCGGCACCGGGTGAAGAGTACATGAACGATAAGCAGTTAGCGCATTTTCGCCAACTGCTGTTGGACTGGAAGCAAGACCTCATGGAAGAGGTGGATCGTACCGTGCGCCACCTTCAGGAAGACGCTAATAACTACGCTGATCCCGCTGACCGTGCAACGCAGGAAGAAGGCTTTAGCCTTGAGCTGCGCACGCGCGACCGTGAGCGCAAACTGCTTAAAAAGATCAACGAAACTATCGAGAACATCGATGACGACGATTACGGTTTCTGCGAAGCCTGTGGCGTTGAAATTGGCATTCGTCGCTTAGAAGCCCGCCCAACCGCTACCCTATGCGTGGATTGCAAAACGCTGGCGGAGCTTAAAGAAAAACAGCTTGGCGGCTAAGCAGGTGGGTTAAACCACCTGTACGCTAACGTTGTAGGCGGGCACCTTGGGGTGCCCGTTTTTGTTTTGGATAAAGGCTTATGACAGCTTCTTCTTGCTACCGTGGACGCTTTGCTCCCACCCCGTCAGGACCACTACATTTTGGCTCCCTGGTGGCGGCACTGGGCAGCTATCTGGATGCCCGCGCCGTCGGCGGCGAATGGCGGGTCCGGATTGAAGATGTTGATCCGCCGCGCTGCCCTCAAGGGGCCGACACTACCATCCTGCGCCAGCTGGAGGCCTTTGGTCTGCATTGGGATAAAGAGATTGTCTGGCAGCATGGCCGCCACGCGGCTTATCAACAGGCGCTTGAGCAGCTAGCAGCCCAGGGATTAGCCTATCCGTGCAGCTGCTCACGCAAGCAGTGGCAGGATTATGCTATTTACCCAGGCTGGTGTCGTGATGGGCTAAGTGCCTCGGGCAAGCCGGTCGCCTGGCGGCTACGCAGCGATTTGGCCAAGCGTCCCATCACCTGGCAGGATCGCCTGTTCGGCCATCAACAGTTTGATCCTGCCGAGATGGGCGACGTGGTGCTCAAGCGCAAGGATAACCTTTGGGCGTACCAGCTGGCGGTTGTCGTCGACGATGCCGAGCAGGGTATTACCGATGTGGTAAGAGGCCTGGATCTGCTCGACAACACGCCCTGGCAGCGCCAGCTGCAAATTGCCCTGAAACTTCCCGAGCCACGCTACCTGCATTTACCGCTAGTGGTAACATCACAAGGCCAGAAGCTCTCAAAACAGAACCTCGCGCCATCGCTTGCCGATGATGATCTGGGTATTCGCCGCCAACTTTTTCAGGCGCTTCAAGCGCTCGACCAATCGCCGCCGCCTGAATTAGCCACAGAACTTCCGGAAAGCCAATTACACTGGGCCGTGGCCAACTGGTCGGTTGAATACCTTTCGCCAGCCGAACACCGCCTCTCGCCGTAAGGAATTAACTATGTATGTCTACCGCATCATGCTGTTTTTGGTGTTTGGCGGTTACTTACTCTCTCCGTTATTGATGGACGGCTGGAGCGATCCCGACGCGGTCTGGTACCGTCCGTTTGCGATCTGGGGCGTATTGATTGCGCTCACGCTATGGCTTGAGCAAAAAAGGAAGTTAGATGAGCGTTGAGTTAACCGGCGTTTTACTGCTCGGATTAGGCTACCTGGGCCTGCTGTTTAGCTGTGGTGTTGCCGTAGAGCGCGGCTGGATACCCACACGGATTGCTCGCCACCCGCTGGTCTACACCCTCGCGCTAGGGGTTTATGCCAGCGCCTGGGCCATCTATGGCAGCGTCGAGTTTGCCGCCAGTGCTGGGTTTGGTTATCTGGCCTATTACCTGGGCGCGGCGGGTACGTTTCTGCTCGCGCCGGTGCTGCTGGTACCCATTCAGCGTATTACCCGTACCTACCAGCTCGCCTCGCTGGCGGATCTGTTTGCATTTCGCTTTCGCTCCCGATGGGCAGGCACGCTGGTCACGTTGATCAGCCTGCTGGCGGTGTTGCCGCTGCTGGGTATTCAGGTTCAAACCTTAAGCGATGCCATTCACTGGCTTACCGGCAGCCCCTACAGCTCTGGCGCGGCGCTGCTGTTTTGCGGGTTGATTGCGGTGTTTGCCGTGGTCTTCGGCGCGCGGCATAGCCATGCTCGCCAGGACCCCTTGATCAGCATCCTGGCATTTGAATCGTTGATCAAACTGTTCGCGATGCTCGGCCTGGGAGCGGCAGCGCTATGGCTTGTGTTTGACGGGCCGCAAGACCTGCAACACTGGCTGGAAGGGCCGGGCTTTCAAGCCCAGCTGGCAACTCCTCAGCTAGAGGAGGCCCAGTGGCGCACGCTGCTACTACTGTTTTTTGCAGCTGCCTTCATGATGCCCCACCTGTTTCATATCACGTTTGCCGAAAACCTGTCGCGCCATACGCTGCTTCAAGCCAGCTGGACTCTGCCACTCTACTTGCTATTAATGGCCATACCGATACCCCTGATTTGGTGGGCTGCTCAATCCGTCACCGACGATATTCCGGTCGCGGCCTACGCCGCTTATGTGATGAGCGAACACTGGTGGATCAAGGCGCTGGCGTTTTTGGCCGGACTTGCCGCCGCCAGTGGCACCATGATCATGATCGCGCTGGCCCTTTCCGGCATGGTGCTCAACCATATCGTGCTGGTGGCCAGGCCTCCAGAAGCCCGGAGTGACCTATATGGCTGGCTGCTCTGGCTACGCCGTGGCCTGGTAGTCGGCGTTATTATTAGCGGCTGGCTGTTTTATGAATGGGTGGGGCGTAATCACGACCTTGCCAGCCTTGGCCTGGCATCGTTTGTCGGTATGGCGCAATGCTTACCCGGTATGCTGGCGCTGCTCTATTGGCCGGGCGCCAACCGCATGGGCATGGTGGTCGGGCTGATCGCAGGCGTTGCGCTATGGCTCTGGGGGCTCTGGCTGCCGCTGGTTTTCTCGCTTCCCACACCACCGCTGCCCTTTGCCCACCTTATCCCTGCCAATGCGCCGCCCTGGTACACGGTCACTCTGCTGTCGCTTGCCACGAACATTGTGCTGCTGATTGTCATCTCGCTGTTTACGCGCATATCAGAAGGAGAAAGGTCGGCGGCAGAAGCGTGTTCTGTCGATGCGGTCATCCGCTCGAAGCGCTTACCGCTGGAAGCCGCCACCGCCGCTGATTTTTCTCCCCATCTGGCCCAGGCCATCGGCGATGAGGCGGCCCAGCGCGAGGTTTCCCGAGCGCTAAAAGCCCTCAAGCTGACGCCTCAAGAACGGCGTCCTTACGCGTTACGCAGGCTGCGCGACCGCATTCAGGCCAACCTTTCAGGCCTGATGGGGCCTTCGGTCGCCCGCGATATCGTCGACCGCTACCTGCCCTACCGCCATGATGATGCACCGGTAACCGACGATATCCATTTTGTGGAGAGTCGTTTGGAAGCCTACCGCTCGCGCCTGACCGGGCTTGCCCGTGAGCTTGACGGGCTACGCCGTCACCACCGACAAACGCTGGCTTACCTGCCGGTGGGGCTGTGCGTATTTGGCGATGATAAAGAGCTTATTATGTGGAATCAGGCGCTGACGCGGCTTTCAGGCATTAGCGGAGAGAGCGTTATTGGCTCGCGCTGCGACAGCCTGCCCGCCCCGTGGTCTGAGCTGCTGGGCAATGTGCTTTCCGCCTCGCAAACCCCGCGCTATAAACAGGCGGTGTCGCTGCACGGCAAGGACTACTTTCTGACCCTGCATAAAGCGGAGCTAAGCGGCCATGACAGCCGGGGCGGCAGCGTCGTTCTAGTTGAAGACCATACCGAGATGAAGTGGCTTGAGGATGAGCTGGTGCATGCCGCCCGCCTGGCGTCTATCGGTCAGCTGGCAGCGGGCGTGGCCCATGAAATCGGCAATCCGATTACCGGGATCTCGTCACTGGCGCAAAATTTACGCTACGATACCAACGACCCTGCCCTACTGGAAACCGCCGACCAGATTCAGCAATTGACCCAGCGAGTGACTAAAATAGTTAACTCACTGGTGGGCTTTGCTCACGGCGGTCGCCTTTCGGGCCCACCACCGGCATCGCCCGTAGCACTTACGGCGATTAGCGAAGACGCATTACACTTGATCCACCTGGCGCGCTCGGGCGAGGATGTAACGCTGACCAACGCCTGCCCTGAGGATCTTGTGGTACGCGGTGACGCGCAGCGGTTGACCCAGGTCATGGTTAACCTGCTCAGCAATGCACGGGATGCCTGTATGCCCGGCGGTCATGTAACGATTACTGCCGGCCAGCAAAGTGGCAGCGCCTGGTGGCGAGTAACCGATGATGGCCAAGGGATCGATCCGCGCGTGCTCGATCACCTGTTTGAGCCCTTCACCACGACCAAACCGGCAGGCGAAGGCACAGGCCTTGGGCTATCGCTTGCGTATCAGATTATCAACGAGCATCAAGGCAAAATAGACGTGGCCTCGCCACCTCCCGACGAGCCTCGCGGCACGGCCATTACGCTTTGGCTGCCGCTTTACCAACAGGATGACCCGCAATCCCATGCCCAGGATTCTGATTGTTGAAGATGAAGCGATAATTCGCAGCGCTTTAAAGCGCTTACTCGAACGCCATGGCTATACCGTCAGCGAAGCGGGCAGCGTCGAAGACGCCAGCCAGCTGACGCTTAACGAGTTCGATCTCATCATCAGCGACCTGCGCCTGCCGGGCGAACCGGGCACCACGCTGATCAGTGCCGCCGCCCCTGCGCCGGTGCTGATTATGACCAGCTATGCCAGCATGCGCTCGGCGGTGGATGCCTTAAAACAGGGTGCGGTCGACTATATCGCCAAGCCGTTTGACCATACTGAGCTGCTTGAGACGATTGAGCGCATTTTGCATCAGCAGTCGATGCAGCACGGCGAGCCGCCCGCGATTACCGATGATGGCGGCAGCCAGCAGATGATGATCGGTAACTGCGCGGCCATGCAGCAGGTCTATACACGTATCCGCAAAACCGCTCCGGCTGACGTTACCGTACTGATTCTGGGTGAGTCAGGTACCGGTAAAGAGCTTGTCGCCCGGGCGATTCACCAGCAGAGCAAGCGCGCCAAAGCACCGCTAATCAGCGTTAACTGCGCGGCTATTCCAGAAACGCTGATTGAATCAGAGCTGTTTGGGCATGAAAAAGGGGCATTTACCGGCGCCAGCGCATCGCGTACTGGCTTAGTAGAAGCCGCCGACCAGGGCACGCTGTTTTTGGATGAGATAGGCGAGCTCCCCCTGGATGCCCAGGCGCGCCTGCTGCGCGTGTTGCAGGAGGGCGAAATTCGCAAGATTGGCTCGGTCGAAACCCGCCACGTGAATGTCCGCCTGATTGCCGCCACTCACCGGGACCTGCGCGCCCTGTCCAAAAGCGGCGAATTCCGTCTGGATCTTTATTACCGCCTAAACGTCATGCAGATCGAGCTGCCCCCGCTTCGCGAACGCGAAGACGATGTACTGGAAATTGCCGATATTCTGCTGGATAAAGCGTGCACTCGACACGAACGCCCCGGCCTACGGCTTTCCCGAGCGGCTCGTCAGGACCTGCGCGACTACCCATGGCCAGGCAATGTCCGCGAGTTGGAAAATGCCTTGGAACGGGGGGTGATCCTGGCGGAGGGCCATTTGATTCACCCTGATGACCTGGGACTTGCACCTACATCGCCGCGTAACCATTCACAGGCCAACTCAGCGGCAGCGCCTTCTGGCGACGACACTACCCAAGCCGAAGATGAGGATGATCTATCCTTGGAAGATTATTTTCAGCACTTTGTGCTTGAACACCAGGACCAGATGAGTGAAACCGAGCTGGCTCAAAAACTCGGTATCAGCCGCAAGAACTTATGGGAACGGCGCCAGCGGCTGGGCATCCCGCGCAAAAAGACCGCACGGCGCCCTAACTGACGCCATAACAGGCCGCGCAGCAAGTCTACCACTTACGGATTAAGACCAACGTCTAATATACTGATTTAAATAAAAAATATTTGAAAATCGCTATTCAGACACTGTTACCTACCCACACAAATTGCCCCAAAAACCGACGCAGATCCGGTAACACTTGTTTGTCACCATGACACTTTGGCACACCAAAAAAACCACAAATCGTTGAAATTTAAAAAAATTAAAACAAGTGGCACGACGAGTGCAATATTACTGGGTAAGAAAAACAAATTGGGCCGCGCGGTGGGTCGCTAACAAAAACAACATGACACCACCCCAACCTGAGCCATAACAAAAACAACAGGGCCAGGTGAGATAACAGCACTAATAACAACAATAGGCTTACATCTCTGACTTGCTGGCGCTAAGAAGAATAAGCGCAGCTAATAAAAACAAAAAGGTAGCAAGTGCCCAGAAAGGACGCGACGTACACCGAATGATCTGCGTACGAACAATAATAATAGCAGTGAGTGTGTACACCCCCGGAACCAATAATAATACGTCGGGGAAGAAAAGTTCGCGGTTGGATTATTGTTTTGAATACGAGGCGGTCGGATATTGCCTATCGACTGCGGTGCGTATTCAGGGCGATGTGCCATCATGAAGAAAAACAGCAGCATGGACGCTGATTGAATACTTTATAGGGGAGGCTATCTTAGCCTCCCCTTTCCGCGTTTATAGGGTAAGGCGTTCGCAAACCTGCCGGAGGTGCTTTGCAAGCGTAAAGGGGTCGGCTACACTCATCGGCTTACCGCTTACTTCACGGTCATTTTTTCGATACCCTGCGAGTCGATATCGCCGCATGTTCAAAGGATTTACCCGTTTCTTACATAGCCCGGGAGAGCAATTGAAAACCCTGCTCGATCCCCAAGAGAGTGAAAACACTCTCAGCCCACGCATTATTCCTCGGTCCGAGCATCCCGTTTCTCGCCAACATATCAGCGACGCCGCGTTAAAAGTGCTCTATCGCCTTAGCGGTGCAGGCTTTGAGGCCTATCTGGTAGGCGGGTGTATTCGCGATGCTTTGCTTGGCAAGATGCCCAAGGACTTTGACGTTGCCACCAACGCGACGCCTGAACAGGTACGTGATCTGTTTCGCAACTCGCGATTAATTGGCCGACGCTTCCGTATTGTCCACGTCCGCTTTGGGCGTGAGGTCATCGAAGTCACTACGTTCCGTGGCAAACCACAAGACGAACATGGCGATCATATTGCCCAACAGTCCGACGCCGGCCTGCTGCTGCGTGACAACGTATGGGGCAATATCGAGGAAGACGCCTTACGGCGCGACTTCACCGTCAATGCCCTGTACTACAACATTGCCGACTTTAGCCTTCACGATTTTGCCAACGGTGCGCGCGATATTGAATCGCGCACGCTGCGCCTGATCGGCGACCCGGCTACGCGCTACCGGGAAGACCCGGTACGTATGCTGCGCGCCGTGCGCTTTGCGGCCAAGCTCGATTTCACCATTGAGCCTGCTACCGAAGCACCGATGTACGATCTTGCGCCGCTGCTGCTGCAAATTCCGCCTGCGCGGCTGTTTGATGAAGTGCTCAAGATGTTTATGTCCGGCCATGGGCTGGCGACCTTCCGCCTGCTCAGCCATTACGGCCTGTTTGGTATGCTTTTCCCCGAATCGGAAGAGGCCATGGCCGATGCGGCGTGGGCGGAAAAATTAATCGAATACGCCCTGGCCAATACCGACAAGCGGATTGCCGAAGATCGCCCGGTGACGCCTGCGTTCCTGCTTGCCGCCTTCTTGTGGGCGCCGGTCGCCAATCGCCAGGCCGAGCTTGAAGCTGAAGGCATGCCTGCCATACCAGCACTGCAAACGGCAGCGCAGGAGGTTGTTTCGCGTCAGTTGGAACATACCTCTATCCCTAAACGCTTTGGGATGCCCATGCGCGATATTTGGGAGCTCCAGGCACGCTTGCCTTTACGGCGCGGCAAGCGCGCTTTCCAAACCCGCGAGCACCCGCGTTTCCGCGCTGCTTACGACTTACTCCTGCTGCGTGAGCAAGCCGGTGAGATTCCAAGTGGCCTGGGCGACTGGTGGACGGCTTTCCAGCAGGGCGATGAGCATGAACAGCGCCGCCTACTGCAGAAAGTGGGTGGCGACCCGGCAAGCCAGGGCGACCGCCGCCGCAAACGGCGCCGTAAACCCACGCGTAAACCCGAACAGTGAGTAAAGCATGACAACGTTAGCACTGGCGTATATTGGTCTGGGTAGCAATCTTGACGACCCTATTACACAAGTACGCCAGGCTATTTCGGCGCTTGCCACCCTGCCGCTTAGCAAGCTTCACGGTACCTCCTCGCTGTACGCAAGCCGCCCGGTTGGCCCTCAGGACCAGCCTGATTTTGTGAACGCGGTCGTCGCCCTGCAAACCTCGCTTTCGCCGCTCGCTCTGCTTGATCAACTGCAGTCGTTGGAGCAGCGCCACCGGCGCAAGCGCGAGCGTCACTGGGGACCGCGCACGCTGGATCTGGATTTACTGCTTTATAATCAGCAGACAATTGCTTATCCGCGCTTAAGCGTTCCTCACCCGCACATGCATGAGCGCGCCTTTGTTCTGGCGCCTCTAGCCGAACTTGATGCAACGCTAATCCTTCATCAACAACCACTAAGCCACTGGCTGGATAACATTGCCAATCCTGGCATTCAGCGTTTAGTCGAAGATGGCCCAGGTTAAGCGACCATCTTGTTATCCAGGCCTCGGCACACGGCACTCGACACCCAGTACTCGACCGGGTAACAATCGCCTATTTAGTAAAATGCTGAGCCCGCAGCATACCGAATTCGTGATATTAACAATGGCTGGGTGCCCATGTCGCACCGGCCCACGACGATAGAGAGCATGCCATGAAACCCGTTACCCTGAGCACGCTACAGGCCTATAAGCGCGCTGGTGAAACGTTTAGTTGCTTAACCGCTTACGATGCCTCCTTCGCCCAGGCGGCAAGCCTTGCTGGTATTGACGTGCTCTTGGTGGGCGATTCACTGGGCATGGTACTCCAGGGCCATACCAGCACTCTCCCTGTGACGGTCGATGATATTTGCTACCACACCCGCTGTGCAGCGCGTGGCAAGGGACATAGCTTGCTGATGGTCGACCTGCCCTTCATGAGCAATGCTTCTACGCAGCGCATGCTAGACGATGCCGCCGCGCTGATGCGTGCTGGCGCTGAACTTGTGAAGGTAGAAGGCGAAGCCTGGATGGCCGACGGCATCCATGAGCTGACGCGGCGCGGCGTGCCCGTTTGCGCTCATCTTGGCTTAACGCCACAAGCTGTCTATCAGTTGGGTGGCTATAAGGTACAGGGCCGCGAAACAGCCCAGGCAGAGCGGATTTTAAACGATGCCAAAGTGCTGGTTGAAGCGGGCGCCTCGGTTATATTACTCGAGTGTGTACCGGCAAGCTTAGGCAAGGCGATAACCGAAACGCTGGAAGTACCGGTTATCGGCATTGGCGCAGGCTCCGAGACCGATGGACAGATATTGGTCATGCACGATGTGCTCGGTGTGACTCACGGCCGCACCCCGCGATTTGTAAAAAACTTCATGGCTGACGCTAATAGCATTCAGGGTGCATTTCAGGACTATCATGAAGCAGTCAAAACCCGCACCTTCCCTGCTCCCGAGCACTGTTTTTAATCGACCGATCCCCTCACAACGCCAGAACATACGACACGACTATGCGCACTTTGCGAGAGATTAATGACCTACGCAGCACACTGCGTGACTACCGAAAGCGCGGTCAGAGGATCGCGCTGGTGCCGACCATGGGCAATCTTCACGCCGGGCATTTAGCGCTGGTGGCTGCCGCACGCCAGCATGCGGATATCGTGGTCGCCAGCCTATTCGTGAACCCTATGCAGTTCGGGCCTAACGAAGACCTGGATGGTTACCCGCGCACGTTTGCCGACGATCAGGCAAAACTTACCGATGCCGGGTGCGACGTACTCTTTTCACCCACTGTAAGCGCTCTTTACCCCGATGGGCTAACCTCGCAAACCCGCGTTCACGTGCCGCACGTGGGTGAAGGCCTGTGCGGTGGTTCACGCCCCGGCCACTTTGATGGTGTATCTACCGTGGTCACCATGTTGTTTAATCTGGTACAGCCAGACGTTGCCTGCTTCGGTGAAAAGGACTATCAGCAGCTAGCTGTTATTCGTAAGTTTGTTCGCGACCTGCACATGCCCATCGAAATTGTCGGCGTGCCGATCGTACGGGCTGAGGATGGGCTTGCGCTTTCGTCACGAAACGGCTATTTAAGCGCTAATGAGCGTGCGATGGCACCTGCGCTTTATCGCATTTTGTGTGAACTGCGTGATGCGTTGGAGCAAGGCGAAGCGGCCGAAACCGCTCTTAGCCGTGGGGTAACGAGGCTCACCAGCGCAGGCTTTACCCCCGACTATCTGGAACTTCGCGATACGCAGCTAAAGCCAATCAGCGCTGCAACGCGCGAGGCCGTACTGCTAGCCGCGGCCAAGCTAGGTCCTGCCCGCTTGATTGATAACCTCAGCGTGCAACTATCTTCTCAATCAATTACGCCTCACCACTAGGCTGCCCCACCGCCCAGGAGTTGTTATGCAAACCATTATGCTCAAAGCCAAACTACATATGGCGCGTGTTACCCATGCCGTGCTGAATTACGAAGGATCCTGTGCGATCGATGGCGACCTGCTGGATATGGCGGGTATTCGTGAAAACGAACAGATCCAGATCTACAACGTAGAAAATGGCGAGCGCTTTACCACCTACGCTATTCGCGGTGAAGAAGGCTCAAAATTAATCTCGATTAACGGCGCGGCGGCACACTTAGCCGCTCCCGGCCATCGGGTTATAATCTGCAGCTACGCCCACTATTCAGAGGCCGAGCTTGAACAGCACCGTCCGGCACTGGTGTATTTGCAGGAAGGCAATCACGTAAGCCATACCAGCCACGCGATTCCAGTGCAGTTGGCTTAAATCGATTCAAGGGCAGTTGGTTTAAACCGATGCCAGTGCAGCTGCCTTAAACCATAGGCATTAAAACGGGCCATCACGGCCCGTTTTTTATTTGTGTCCAAAAGCGTATTGCCGCAATGCACAACCATCCCCTATGCTGAGTAGTACAGCTGACACAAAAGGTAGGTAGCGTACGTTGCTACACGCTAAAAACAAAATAGCCATCACAGGCGGTCTGCCTTACTCACGTTAGGAGTCATATCATGCAAGAAGTAGTCATTGTTGCGGCTCGCCGCACCGCGGTCGGTTCCTTTGGAGGATCACTTGCGGGTATCCCTGCAAGTGATCTTGGCGCGTTAGTAATTAAGGATATCCTTGAATCAACCGGCGTTTCTCCCGACCAAGTTGATGAAGTGCTGTTAGGTCAGGTACTGACTGCAGGCGTGGGCCAAAACCCAGCCCGCCAGGCGGCTATTAAGGCAGGTCTGCCGGCTTCTGTTCCTGCTATGACCATTAACAAAGTATGCGGCTCAGGCCTAAAGGCTTTACACCTTGCCACACAAGCGATTCGCTGCGGTGATGCGGAGCTGATTCTGGCCGGTGGCCAGGAAAACATGTCGGCGTCTCCCCATATACTCCCCAATTCGCGTAATGGCCAGCGTATGGGCGATTGGAAAGCTATTGATAGCATGGTGCATGACGGCCTTTGGGATGCCTTCAACGATTATCATATGGGCATTACCGCCGAGAACCTGGCTGAAAAATATGGCATTACCCGCGAGCAAATGGACGAGTTTGCCGCCCAGTCGCAACAAAATGCCGCCAACGCTATTAAAGAAGGCAAATTTAAAAGCCAGATCGTGCCGGTTGAAATCCCTCAGCGCAAAGGCGATCCCGTTGTGTTTGACACTGACGAGAACCCGCGCGAAATTACCGCTGAAAAACTTGCCGGTATGCGTCCGGCGTTCAAAAAAGACGGCACCGTTACCGCGGGTAACGCCTCCTCATTGAACGATGGTGCGGCTGTCGTGATGATTTGTTCGGCAGAAAAAGCCAAAGAATTGGGCCTTGAGCCGCTAGCACGCATTGCGGCTTACGCTAATGCAGGCGTAGATCCGGCCATTATGGGTATCGGCCCCGTACCGGCTACCCGCCGCTGCCTGGAAAAAGCTGGCTGGAGCCTTGATGACCTGGACCTGGCAGAAGCTAACGAGGCATTTGCAGCCCAAGCACTGGCGGTGCAGAAAGAGCTGGGCTGGGACATGTCCAAAGTCAACGTCAACGGCGGTGCAATTGCCTTAGGCCACCCTATTGGAGCTTCCGGTTGCCGCGTGCTGGTATCGCTACTTCATGAAATGATTGCCCGTGATGCCAAGAAAGGCTTGGCAACGCTGTGTATCGGCGGCGGTCAGGGAGTAGCGCTGGCGATTGAACGCCCCTAACCCCGGAAGTCGCAGGCGATAAAACGCCAATGCCCCTGTCACTGACAGGGGCATTTTTATTGGCGAATGCTGAACATTTAATACTTAGCGATGCTTTTCACCCACAATCCGCGAAGGCGTTCGCCAGACCAGCAGCGCGCCTAGCAAGAACAGGCCCGATGCGGCCCACATGGTAATGGGCAGACTGGTGGCATCGACAACGCGGCCACCGACCATCGCGCCCAACCCAATGGAGAGATTGAACACAAAAGCCATCAAGGCAGTCGCCGCTTCGGTATTAGGCGCCGTACGTAAAATCCAGGTCTGAATACTCACTGATACGCTACCGAATACCGCCCCCCAGGCCATTAACAGTAAAACGCCACTAGTGGGCTGCACGCCGAGGAGCGGGAAGACCGCCACGACCAGCAGCAATAGGCTCGGGATCGCTAGTACGGCGCGATACGGGTGCCGCCCGGCAAACATCCCCGCTGCAATATTCCCCAGGATACCCGCCGCCCCATACAGTAAAAGCAGACTACCCACATGGCGCTGGGCAACACCGCTTATTTCCTGAAGGATAGGGCTGATAAAGGTGTACGCTGCAAAGTGGCCTACGACCACAAAGCCCGTGGTTAATACGGCTACCCTGACGCCACGATTACTAAACTGCTGAGCCAGCACCTTCAGGCGGACAGGCTCTCGGGGCGGCAGGGGCGGCAGCCAGTACCACAGCGCTAGCGCGGTTAACAGGCTGAAACCACCCAGGGCTGCAAACGCGACCCGCCAGTTGCTTAGATCGCCCAACAAGGTACCCAAGGGCACGCCAAGTACCGATGCGGCTGCCACACCGCCAAAAATAATGGTCATGGCCTTGGGCACTTTGTCGCTGGGCACCAAGCGCGGAGCGATACTACCGGCCACGGCCCAGTAACCGCCGATGCTGATGCCCACTAGCACTCGGGCGGCCAACAGCAGCATAAAGCTACTGGCCATCGCCGAAAGCACGCTACCGATCACCATCACGCCCATAAGCAGCGTCAGCATAATGCGCCTGTCCAACCGGCCGACCGCCACGGGCAGTAGCGGTGCTGAAAAAGCAGCGACCACGCCCGGTACGGTAACCATCAAACCAGCAACACCCGGCGTCACGTCCATGGATGAGGCCACCTGAGATAGCAATCCAATAGGCAGTTGCTCAGCGGTTACCAATAAAAAAATGCCAATCATCACGGCGACCACTGCCCACCAGCGCGGTGCCTGTTCCTTTTCCATGCTTACTTCCTTCTGACAAAAACTGCCTATCCACCAAACGTTGTTTCAACCAACGTTCTTTTAATCAGCTTTCATTTAATCAAACAACGCCGCCCCCGCAGCCAGGGGCTACGGGGGCGGCATGGGCAACCTCGCGGTGGTTTATTCCGCGGCGTTCTCACCTTCAGCGGCAAACGCTGCTTTCTCTTCTTCGGTGATCTCTTTGATCGAGAGCTTCACGCGGTTGCGGTTATCGATGTCGAGCACCTTCACAATCACGTCGTCGCCTTCGTTGAGGAAATCGCGTACGTTGTTAACGCGCTCGGTAACGATCTGTGAAATATGCACAAGACCATCGGTACCCGGCATGATGTTCACAAAGGCGCCGAAGTCAGCAATACGCACGACTTTACCGTTATACAGCTTGCCAATTTCCGCTTCAGCAGTAATTGCCAATACGGTATCGATGGCTTTCTTAGCCGCTGCTTTGTCTTCGGCGTAGATGCGCACGGTGCCGTCGTCATCGAGATCGATAGACGCGCCAGTATCTTCGCAGATCTTACGAATAGTGGCGCCGCCTTTACCGATAACGTCACGGATTTTGTCCGGATCGATCTTGATAGTGGCCATGGAAGGCGCATTATCCGAGACGTCGGTACGGCTCTGGCTGATGACTACATTCATCTGCTCAAGGATACCTAGACGCGCTTTGTGGGCTTGCTGAAGCGCGGTCTCCATGATCTCTTCGTTGATGCCTTCGATCTTAATGTCCATTTGCAGGGCGGTAACACCCTCTTCTGAACCGGCCACTTTAAAGTCCATATCGCCAAGGTGATCTTCATCACCCAGGATATCGGTCAGTACCGCGTAGCCATCTTCATCTTTCACCAGGCCCATGGCGATACCCGCCACCGGCGCTTTCAGCGGTACGCCCGCATCCATCAGCGCAAGTGAAGAGCCACACACGGAAGCCATCGAGCTTGAACCGTTGGATTCGGTAATTTCCGACACCACGCGAATGGTGTAAGGGAAGGCTTCTTCAGACGGCAGCATGGCCTGAACACCACGACGTGCCAGACGGCCATGGCCGATTTCACGACGTTTCGGGCCACCCATAAAGCCCGCTTCACCTACCGAGTAGGGAGGGAAGTTGTAGTGCAGCATAAAGCGGTCTTTACGCTCGCCTTCAAGCGACTCGATCAGCTGAGAGTCACGCAGGGTGCCCAGCGTTGCCACCGCAATCGCCTGAGTCTCACCACGGGTGAAAACGGCCGAGCCGTGAGTCTTGGGCAGCACGCCCACTTCGATGGCCAGCGGGCGCACGGTGAAGTTATCGCGGCCATCGATGCGCGGCTCACCTTTTACCACGCGTGAACGTACAACGCGCTTCTCAAGACCGGCAAAGGCACCTTTTACGTCATCTTTGCTGAACTTGTCGTTAACCGGCTCGCCGTCTACGGCTGCTAGCTGCTCAACCGCCTGATCTTTCAGGGCGGCCAGGGCGTCCTGGCGCTGCATCTTGTCGGTGATACGGTAGGCATCGCCTACCTTGGCTTCAAACGCATCGGCCATAGCGGTTTTCAGCGCTACGTTCTCAGGGGCTGCCTGCCAGTCCCAGCGCGGCTTGCCAGCCTCGGCTACCAGCTCTTTAATCGCGCTAACCGCGACCTGCATTTCCTGGTGACCAAACAGTACGGCGCCCAGCATTTCGTCTTCCAGAAGCTCTTTGGCTTCGGACTCGACCATCAGCACGGCGTTTTCAGTACCGGCAACCACCATGTCGAGTTCAGAGGTCGCGAGCTCTTCAACGGTCGGGTTAAGGAAATACCCCTGCTCTTCGTTGAAGCCAACGCGCGCAGCACCGATCGGGCCATTGAACGGCACGCCGGAAATACTCAGTGCCGCGGAAGTACCCAGCATCGCGGCAATATCCGGGTCATGGTTACGATCAGTCGACAGAACGGTACAGATAACCTGTACTTCGTTCATAAAGCCTTTGGGGAAAAGCGGACGGATCGGACGATCGATCAGACGCGAAGTTAGGGTTTCTTTCTCGGTCGGACGCCCTTCGCGCTTAAAGAAGCCGCCGGGAATTTTACCTACCGCGTAGGTTTTTTCCTGGTAATGAACCGAAAGCGGGAAAAAGGGTTGGCTGGGGTTGGCTTCTTTACGCGCCACCACAGTACACAGCACAACGGTATCTTCCATGGTGACCATGACGGCACCAGTGGCTTGACGAGCGATACGCCCGGTTTCTAGCGTGACGGTGCTACGACCGTACTGAAACGTTTTTTTTACCGGATTCACGGCGACTTCCTTTAACATTAATAAGTACTTGAATAAGTACTTGTCTATTCGCTTGGGTCGTTTTGACTCGCCACTATTCTAGGCGCTGTAGCGTCATACGGCTACCAGAAACCCAAAATCCCCCGGGGCAAAGCCACGGCCTGTCAACAACACGCATAAAAAAACGGGCAGCTCACAAGGAGCTGCCCGTTTCTCAATCTTCGCCAACAATAACTTAGCGGC
Organism: Halomonas sp. AOP43-A1-21; assembly: GCF_052376775.1. Taxonomy (NCBI): domain Bacteria; kingdom Pseudomonadati; phylum Pseudomonadota; class Gammaproteobacteria; order Oceanospirillales; family Halomonadaceae; genus Halomonas; species Halomonas sp. AOP43-A1-21. The sequence continues at coordinate 24,881 of NZ_JBQSWC010000028.1, forward strand.
GCAGACCTAAACGCTGGATCAGAGACTGATAGCGTTCGAAGTCTTTACGCTTCAGGTAGTCCAGCAGTTTACGACGCTGGTTTACCATACGGATCAGGCCACGACGCGAGTGGTGATCCTGCTTGTTGGTTTTGAAGTGGTCCTGCAGGCCATTGATGTTGGCGCTCAGCAGTGCAACCTGTACTTCAGGGGAACCGGTATCGTTATCGCCGCGGCCGTATTCGTTGACGATTTCGGCTTTAGTTTCAGCGGTTAATGCCATCTGTCTCTCCAGTAAGCAATATGCCTAAAATTTAATGGGTGAGACCACGCATATTTGCAGTCTCAGGCGACTCTTTACAACGTGCTGTTTCAAGTACTGTTTTAAGTACTGTATCAAGTACCGTTTACAGTACTATTCCCAGTACCGTTTACAACACTAATTTTGCGTAAATCGCTACATCCTTGCAACGTTTTACCCAAGCTCTTACGAGATAGCGACGGTACTTAACAGCCGCTTGGGCGCTACTTCCTGAGCACCTTTTACAACACCGAGGCCGATAAACGTCTCGGCATAATAAAGTCTTGCCAATGCATCGGGGGCCAGCGTACCAATACTCAAGTTGGCCGATTGACCGTGGGCTAGGCGCCCGTAAGCCGTTTCGTCCACCTCAAGCGTCGGCAGATGATCTACCAACACATCAGCGGGCATTAATTCAGCCTCACGCGAGGCCTGATCAGCCAATGCTTCAAGCGCATCAAGTGTCCACATCGCATCGCCCGTAAAAGGCCCGGTCTTGAGCCTGCGGAGCTGGCTGATGTGAGCACCACACCCAAGCGCCAAACCGATATCTTCGGCCAGCGTGCGGATGTAAGTCCCCTTACTGCAGGTGACTTCAAGCTCGAAGGCTTCGCCGTCAAACGCAAGCAGGCGCGCATCATACACGCTTACCCGCCGCGCTGCACGCTCTACCTGCTTACCCTCGCGGGCCAGCTCATAGAGCTTTTTGCCCTGATGCTTGAGCGCCGAATACATCGGCGGCACCTGATCGATCTCACCGCGAAAGCACGCAATAGCAGCTTCAATATCATCCGCTGTTAACGTCGGCACATCGCGGCGCTCAATCACCGTGCCTTCTGCATCGCCGGTGTCGGTGATCACACCCAGTTCAACGCGGGTGCGATACATCTTGTCGGCTTCCAGCAGGTGCGCGGAGAACTTGGTGGCCTCGCCCAGGCAAATCGGCAGTAAGCCGGTTGCCATGGGGTCCAGCGTGCCGGTATGTCCGGCTTTTTGGGCCTCGAACAAACGACGCACACGCTGCAGGGCATGGTTGCTGGAAATGCCCTTGGGCTTATCCAGAAGCAAAACCCCGTTGACCGGTAAACCGCGACGGCGACGGGCCATTAGCGCGTCTCCTCACCTTGATCAGAATCACCCTCTTCATCTGCTTGACGAGCCCGATCAGTCGACACAGCCTCTTCAATCAGCGAAGAGAGGTGCTGCCCACGCACCACGCTCTCATCGTAATGAAAGCGTAGTTCAGGGACATGGCGTAGCTGAATACGTTTGGCAATCTGGCTTCTCAGAAAACCAGCGGCGCGCTTAAGCACCTGAAGGTTCTCCTTGATACGCTCGGGCTCCTGTTCACCCAGCAGGGTGACATAGATATCGGCGTAACCCAGGTCACGGCTAACGGTCGCGCCGCTCACTGTGATCATGCCCAAACGCGGGTCTTTGACTTCGCGCTGAATAAGTACCGCCAGCTCCTTTTGGAGCTGGTCGGCTACTCGGTCGGTACGCTTAAATTCGCGCATGGTTGTCTCCTCGCGGCCTTACAGGCTGCGCTCGACTTTGACTTGATCGAAGACTTCGATCTTATCGCCGACCTGGACATCGTTGTAGTTCTTCACCCCGATGCCACACTCAACGCCATTACGTACTTCCTGGACGTCGTCTTTATAGCGGCGCAGCGACTCGAGTTCACCTTCGTAGATGACCACGTTGTCACGCAGTACACGGATGCGCTTGTTACGGAACACTGAACCTTCGACGACCATACAGCCGGCCACCGCACCGATCTTCGGCGCACGGAACACGTCGCGTACTTCGGCAACACCCACGATTTCTTCTTTCCACTCCGGCGCGAGCATACCGCTCATCGCCAGCTTGACTTCATCAATCAAGTGGTAGATGACGCTGTAGTAGCGCAGATCCAGGCCTTCACGCTCGATGATCTCGCGGGCAGCAGCGTCGGCACGCACGTTGAAGCCGACCACGATGGCCTCACTGGCCAGCGCCAGGTTGGCATCGGTACCCGTGATACCACCGACACCGGAAGAAACCACCGCCACTTCCACTTCACTTGTGGAGAGCTCTTCCAAGGCACCTTTGATAGCTTCGAGCGAACCTTGTACGTCGGCTTTAAGAACGATGTTGACCTTGGCCACTTCGTCCTGGCCCATCTGGCTGAACATGTTTTCAAGCTTGGCTTTCTGCTGACGCGCCAGGCGTACTTCGCGGTATTTGCCTTGACGGAAGTTAGCCACTTCACGGGCTTTCTTCTCATCGGCAACGACCATGAAGTCGTCACCGGCATCCGGCGTGCCGTCCAGACCCTGGATCTCTACGGGCATGGCGGGACCGACGTTCTCAACCTGTTGGCCAAGTTCGTTGGTCAGCGCACGTACACGGCCGTAATGCAGGCCTGCCAGGACGATATCGCCTTTTTTCAGGGTACCGTTTTGGACCAGTACGGTAGCAACCGGACCGCGGCCGCGATCAAGGCGTGACTCAACGACCACGCCTTTACCAGGTGCCGACGGTACCGCTTTAAGCTCAAGCACTTCAGAGACCAGCTGGATGGCTTCCAGCAGCTCTTCGATGCCGTCACCGGTCTTGGCGGAAACGTGAACAAACTGAGTATCGCCGCCCCACTCTTCGGAAATCACGCCATGCTGCGAGAGTTCGTTACGAATGCGGTCAAAATCGGCGCCCTGCTTATCAATCTTGTTCACCGCCACGACCATGGGTACTTCGGCCGCTTTGGAGTGCTCGATCGCCTCAACAGTCTGGGGCATGACGCCGTCATCGGCAGCTACCACCAGAATAACCACGTCGGTTGCCTTGGCACCACGAGCACGCATGGCGGTAAACGCAGCGTGACCAGGGGTATCCAGGAAGGTCACACCACCGTGATTGTCCTCAACGTGATAAGCACCGATGTGCTGGGTAATACCACCCGCTTCGCCGGTAGCTACTTTGGCGCGACGAATGTAATCAAGCAGCGAGGTCTTACCATGGTCAACGTGACCCATGACGGTAACCACCGGTGAACGCGTGATCTCTTCGCCTTCGTAGGAGATGCCTTCGAGCATTTCCGTTTCCAGCGCGTCATCTTTCACCAGTTTGACCTTGTGACCCATCTCTTCCGCCACGATCGCTGCAGTATCCTGATCGATGGTCTGGTTGATAGTCACGGCCGCGCCCATGTTAAACATGGCCTTGATCACTTCGTTGGCTTTGATCGACATTTTGTCGGCCAGATCAGCAACGCTGATCGACTCAGGGATCGATACTTCACGCACGATCGGCTGGGTCGGTTTCTGGAAGCCATGCTTGCCGTTGCCGCTCTGGCTTGCGCCACCCCGACGACCGCCACGACGTTCGGCGCGTTTTACTTTCTTCGCGCCACCGCCACGCTTACGCTCTTCGCGATCGCCACGGTCATCGTCGTCGTCACGACCTTTCTTCTTCGCAGCAGCCTTCTTGGGCGGCGCGGTACGACGGTCGGTACGACCTTCTTTCGGCGGCGCTGGTGGCATATCTTCTGCCGGAGGCGTGTCGTCGATCTGAAGCTCGGGCACTTCCACCTTGGGCGCAGGCTTCGGCTCAGCCGCGGCTTTCGCTTCGGCTGCTTTACGCGCTGCGTCTTCAGCGGCCTTGGCTTTGGCAGCGGCGGCTTTTTCTTCGGCTTCACGCGCGTCGCGAACTTTACGTTCAGCTTCGGCTTCAGCCATATCGCCTACCAGCTGGCGCGGGCCAGAATGCTTGGGCTCAGCGGCTTTCGGTTTATCTTCTTCGGCGCTTTTAACGTACGTTTTCTTCTTACGTACCTGCACTTCGATCGTTTTGCCACGCTCGCCGGTTTTAATACGGCTGCGCGTTTTACGGGTCAGCGTGATACGGTTTTTACTTGTATCAGTCTCGCCGTCGCCGCCATGGCTTTTCTTCAGAAAGCTCAGCAGTTTCTGCTTGTCTTCTTCAGACACGGCATCGCCTTCAGAGGCGTGCTTAAGGCCAGCTTCTTTCATTTGTTCCAATAGGCGGGGCACATCACGGCCCACCTTTACTGCAAAATCTTTAACTGTCATATCTGACATAGTGACCCTCCTCAGCCCGTGACCTGTTTACTGTGTGTTCGAATCCGATGCGTTATCGTCTTCAAACCAGGGCGCACGGGCAGTCATGATCAGTGCCGCTGCGCGCGCTTCGTCCAACTCCTCGATATCGACCAGATCGTCGACAGACTGCTCGGCGAGATCTTCCATGGTGATAATGCCGCGGCTGGCCAGCGTGAACGCCAGATGACGCTCCATACCGTCCATTTCCAGCAAGTCGGCTGCTGGCTGAGCACCATCTAGCGCTTCTTCCGAGGCAATCGCCATCGTCAGCAGCTCGTCTTTAGCGCGTGCACGCAGCTCTTCAACCAAATCTTCATCGAATTCTTCGATTTCAAGCATCTCTTCAAGCGGCACGTAGGCAACTTCTTCCAAGGTGGTAAAGCCTTCTTCCACCAGCAGGCGGGCGACATCATCGTCGATACCCAGATGCTGAATGAAAGAATCCACCAGACTATCAATTTCCTGCTCACGCTTGGATTCGGCCTCTTCCTCGGTCATCACATTGATATGCCAGCCGGTAAGCTCGGATGCCAGGCGTACGTTCTGACCGCTACGACCAATTGCCTGTGCCAGGTTATCCTGTGCAACGGCAACGTCCATTGCGTGGGCATCTTCGTCGACAAGGATAGACCCAACATCGGCAGGCGCCATGGCGTTAATCACCAACTGGGCGGGATTGTCGTCCCACAGCACGATATCAACACGCTCATTTTGCAGCTCGGATGAGACCGCCTGAACGCGCGAACCGCGCATACCTACGCATGCACCCACCGGGTCGATGCGTCGATCGTTGGTTTTAACCGCAATTTTGGCACGTGAGCCGGGGTCGCGGGCAGCCCCTTTAATTTCAATCAGCTGTTCAGCAATTTCAGGTACTTCAATTTTGAACAGCTCGATAATCAACGCGGGATTGGTACGCGACAGCTGAAGCTGAGCGCCCCGTGCATCCGGGTCAACTTTGACCAGCAGTGCGCGAACCCGCTCATTCATGCGGTAACGCTCACCGTGGATCATTTCATTACGCGGCAGGAATGCCTCGGCATTCTCGCCCAAATCGATAATCAGGCCGTCGCGGGTGGTCTTTTTAACAATACCGGCCACCAGTTCGCCTTCGCGGTCAGCGTATTGACGCACCACTTCAGCGCGCTCGGCTTCACGTACTTTTTGTACGATGACCTGCTTCGCCGTTTGGGCAGCAATACGGCCAAACACCGCATTTTCAATCTTTTTCTCGACAACGTCGGCCAGTTTTAACGGCGGATCGCGCTGTTCGGCGATGGTTTCTTTGATTTCGTAATCTGGCGTTTCGAATTCGTCATCTTCTACTACAGTCCAGTAGCGGAAGGTGTCGTATTCCCCCGTGCGACGGTCAATATGAACCCGCACGTTGGCTTCTTCATTCTCAAAACGCTTGCGTGACGCGCTCGCAAGAGCGGCTTCTACCGCCTCAAAGATGACATCCCGGGGGACGCCTTTTTCATTAGAGATCGCGTCAACGACCATTAAAATTTCTTTACTCATGCGTTTGCCTCGCCAGAAAACCTGTCCTTTTGTGCATCACCCCGGCAGCCTGCCGGCAGCGCCGCCACCCGGTTAATCGAACTGCGGTACGATGTGCGCCGAATCGATACTTTCGATGGGAAAGCAGTATTCTTCGCCATCCAGCTGTATCAGTACTTCATCACCCTCGACACCCGCCAAGAGCCCCTGGTATTTACGCCGACCATCAAACGCAACGCGCAGCTTAAGCGCGACATGATGGCCTTGATAGCGAATAAACTGATCCAGGGTATATAAGGGGCGTGCCATACCGGGCGAAGAAACTTCCAACCGGTACTCACCGGGGATGGGGTCTTCCACGTCCATCACAGCACTGACTTGGCGACTAATATCGGCGCAGTCTTCCACATTGACACCACTTTCGCGTTCGATGTAGATCACCAGCCGCGATTGCTTGCCCTGGGAAAGATGGTCGATACCCCACAGTTCAAAGCCCATGGCGGAAACGACAGGTTCTATTAGTGCATGTAGCGCAGCGTGTTTTGTGGCCACAGACAAAGCTCCTATAGCCGTTGCATCAGGCACCTGGCCAGGAGTTATAAGAAAAGCTAGGTGGCTGATTGGCGTTACCCGGAATGTGTCTCCGGCAACTCGGACGATATCCGCTCTTGAGACACTCTTGTTAACAAAAAAGCTTGCTAACAAAAAGCCCCTTCACAGGAAGGGGCTTTTCATAAGAAACCTGTAATACCATTTTAGCAACATGTGACAGACTGATTGTCTGTAACGGGTGGCCTAGTTGGCAGATCGTTTAAAACACATTCTGCCAGGCAAACCGTTTAGCTAACATGCTACTAGAATAATGGTAGCGGGGACCGGATTTGAACCGATGACCTTCGGGTTATGAGCCCGACGAGCTACCAGACTGCTCCACCCCGCATCAATCTAGGTCGACGATAATAGACACTTGAACCACTTACGTCAAGCTATCTTTTCGTCTCAGGTGCCAAACCTGCTCTCTTTAGCAAAATGTTTTTTGACGAAACAATGCGTTTTGACAAAATACAGCTTTGAAAAAGAATCTGGGAAGCTGGCGAGCCAGCGAATCAGATGGTGCCGAAGGCGGGACTTGAACCCGCACGACCATACGGTCACTACCCCCTCAAGATAGCGTGTCTACCAATTCCACCACTTCGGCATCAGGGGAGGCTATAGAAAGCGACATCACGATTACTCGCTGCTTTCCTCTAGCACTGGCGCGGTATTATCCACACTTGCAGGGCTATCGTCAAGCGTTGGAACGCTTCGCTGTTGCTCGATCAAGCGCGAGTCTGGAATACCGGCTTCCGGCGCCTGTCCTGCTTGCGTTGCAAAGTAGGCAAGCGCCATGGAGGTCACGAAAAAACCTGCTGCCAGAATACCCGTAGTAGTCGACAAGAAGCTGCCGCTACCCCGAGAGCCAAAGACCGTTTGTGAGGCACCGCCCCCAAACGCAGCGCCGGCTTCGGCACCTTTACCCTGCTGAAGCAGGATCAATACAACCAGGGCGACCGCAATCACCACGTGGACCATAAGAATTGCAACTTGCATGGCGTTATCCTGCTGACTGACAAATGGCGTAGAAATCGTCGGTTTTGAGCGAAGCACCGCCCACCAAACCGCCGTCGATATCCGGCTGGGCAAGTAGCTCAGCCGCATTTTTTGCATTCATGCTGCCGCCGTAGAGCAAGCGTAACTGCTCGGCGAGCGTTGTACTAAACCCTGCCTGGTAGGCTCGAATACCGGCCATCACTTCCTGAGCCTGCTCCGGGGTCGCTGTGCGCCCAGTACCAATCGCCCATACGGGCTCATAGGCAATCACAACCTGCTGGCGCTGCTCAGGCTCCAGGCGTGCCATAGCGTAACCGACCTGGCGCAATACCACGTCCATAGTCTGACCTGCATCACGCTCGGCAAGCGACTCTCCTACGCACAGGATCGGCTTAAGCCCTACATGAAGCGCGGCTAACAAGCGATCAAACACCTGTTCGTCGTTTTCGCGGTAAAGCTCGCGCCGCTCGGAGTGGCCGACCAGTACGTACGTCACGTCAAACTCCTGGAGCATCCGGCCGCTCACTTCGCCCGTATGCGCACCCGAGCCATTAGGGTTAAGCGTTTGTGCGCCAAGCTGAAGCGGTGTATTGCGAAACGACTGACGCGCCGCCTCCAGATAGGGAAATGGCGGAATAACCACAATCTCCAGAGCCTCCGGCAACGACACGTCAGCAAACGCGCTGCCGAAATCATTGATCAGTGCCGTGGACCCGTTCATTTTCCAGTTACCGGCAATTAATGGCGTACGCATCGACTCTCCTCACTCCAGGTGGAGCGAAATGGTATAGGAGCCGCCTTGTCAAGACAACCGCTGGCAAACACAACTGGACTAATTGAGCAAGGCTTGAACCTGATCAGCCAGCCCCTGAGCCAGTTGATTCACATTCAAGTGCTCGCGCCCTTCCACCATCACGCGAATCAGCGGCTCAGTACCCGAGGGACGCAATAGCACCCGCCCCTGATCACCCAGTTCTTTTTCCAGCGCAGTGACGGCCTCCTGCAAAGCGCTTGAGGCCATGACGTCGCGCGCCTGGGTTCCGGCAGGTAAGCGCACATTAACTAACGCCTGCGGCGTTTTTTCCAAGCCCTGAAGCAGTACTGGCAATGATTTCTGCTCACGCATCATCAGCGCCAGCACCTGCAGAGCGGCCACAATCCCGTCACCGGTGGTTTGCACATGGCTACACACGATATGCCCAGAAGCCTCTCCACCCAGCTCCCAATGATTAGCCGCCATCATCTCCATGACAAAGCGGTCACCCACCTTGGCGCGCTTAAACGGAATACCCAGCTTCTCAAGCGCCACGGCAAGGCCAAAGTTACTCATCAACGTGCCGACTACGCCACCATTAAGCAGGCCGCGCTCATGGCGGTCGCAGGCGATGAGGTAGAGGATGTCATCGCCATCCACTTCACGTCCGTCAGCATCGACCAGCAGCACACGATCGCCGTCACCATCAAAGGCAATCCCCAGGTCAGCGCCCTGATGAATAACCGAGGCACGTAGGGCCGACGGATGCGTCGAGCCCACCTGGTGGTTGATATTCACCCCGTCAGGCGAGGCGCCAATCACACTGACCTCGGCCCCCAGCTCGCGAAAAACACTGGGCGCAATGTGGTAAGTTGCGCCATGAGCGCAGTCCAGCACCACTTTTAAACCATGCAGGCTCAAACGGTCCGGCAGCGTCGATTTACAAAACTCAATGTAGCGCCCGGCCGCATCATCAATGCGCGCAGCCTTCCCTAGCTGCGCTGCTTCAGCGGTGGTCAGCGGCGCTTCCAGCATTGCCTCAATGCGGTCTTCCGTCTCATCAGGCAATTTCTTACCTTCTGCCGAGAAGAACTTGATGCCGTTATCGTCAAACGGGTTATGGGAAGCTGAGATCACGATACCTGCATCAGCGCGGAAGGTGCGCGTCAGGTAGGCAATGCCCGGTGTCGGCATTGGCCCCAAAAGCGAGACATCAACCCCCGCAGCCGAAAGCCCGGCCTCAAGCGCTGATTCAAACATATAGCCAGAAATGCGCGTATCTTTACCAATTAGCACGCGCGTACGGCCTTTTTCGCGACGCAGCACCTGGCCCGCTGCCCAGCCAAGCTTAAGCATAAAATCAGCGGTGATGGGTGACTGCCCAACCGTACCGCGAATTCCATCGGTACCAAAATAGCGTCGTGTCATGGGTGTCTTTCCTCATTAAACGGCATTTCGCAACCCTCTTGGAGTACTGCCCAGGCCATATTAACGGCATCTACCGTCGGGCCTACATCGTGTACGCGTAAAATCTTGGCGCCACGCTCAACGGCCATGGCAGAAAGCGCCAAGCCGCCGGCCAGACGCTCCTCTACGGGCCGCCCCAGCACTTTGCCAATCATGCTTTTGCGCGACATTCCCACCAGCAGTGGCAGGTTAAGAGACTGTAGCGCGTCCATATTTTTTAACAGGCGCAAATTATGCTCAACCGTCTTGCCAAACCCAAAGCCTGGATCCAACAGTAACCGGCTGCGCCGCAGGCCAGCAGCCTCACACTCAGCTACTCGCTGGGCCAGATAGCTGGCAACGGCCTCTTCTACCGGCTGATCATAAGAAGGCGCCTGTTGCATATCCTGAGGCTCACCCTGACGGTGCATTAAACACACGGGGAGCCCGCTGCTAATTGCAGCCATCAAAGCGCCTTCACGCTCAAGCGCACGCACATCATTAATCATCCCCGCACCTAATGCGCTTGATTCGCGCATCACCAGCGGGCAGCTGGTATCCACCGATATCAGCGCATCCAACTCACGTACTAGCGCCTCTACCACTGGGGCAACACGATCAAGCTCCTCCTGAGCCCCCAGTGCGCTGGCTCCAGGGCGCGTGGACTCTCCGCCCACGTCGATAATCGCCGCGCCTTCGGCCAGCATCCGCTCGGCGTGGCGCAGTGCATCGTCCAGCGCCACGTGTCGGCCACCATCAGAAAAAGAGTCGGGCGTGACATTCAAGATCCCCATCACCCGGGGAAAAGACATATCCAGTGAATGACGCCCGCAGCGCATATGAACATTATCATTCATTTCTGGAGAGTTAGGAGGGTAGATTATTGATTTCATGCTGCTACCTATAAAAAAGAAGCATTGCTACTTGCCTGCCTACAGAATAACAAAAAGGCGCCCCTAAGTGGGGCGCCTTTGGCAGTAGCCAGCGACCGATCAGGGGCCGGTAGGGCCACCTAGCGGGTCAGAGGGGCGGCGTCGAGGCTGATCGTCATCTTCTTCACCATCGTCACCTGAAGTGCTGTCGCCTGAAGCGCTATCACTTGAAGAGCTAGAGGATGAATCGCCTTGTGCTTTGGGCTTGTCATCGCTAACGCGAGTACCGCCGCCAGAGGAGTCACCATCATTCCAACCTTCCGGCGGACGCGGCTCACGGCCTTCCATGATGTCTTTCAGCTGCGCGGCATCAATGGTTTCGTATTTCATCAATGCTTCGGTCATGGCGTCCAGCTTGTCACGATTATCGTGCAGAATCTGGCGTGCCTGCTCGTAGCATTCATCAATGATCTTGCGCACTTCTTTATCAAGACGCGTGGTCGTGTCGCCAGATTTGAGCTTGCTGCCGCCCTGGCCCGGGCCACCCAGGAACTGATGCGATTCGTCCTCGTCATACATGATCGGGCCCATTTCATCCGACAGGCCCCACTTCGCTACCATGTTGTGAGCAAGCTCAGTCGCACGCTTGATGTCGTTAGAGGCACCAGTGGTGACACCGTTGGCACCCAGCGTCATCTCTTCAGCGATACGACCACCGAACAGCGAACAAATCTGGCTCAGGATCTGCTGACGCGACAGGCTGTAACGATCTTCTTCGGGCAGGAACATGGTCACACCCAAGGCCCGTCCGCGCGGAATAATCGTCACTTTATAGACCGGGTCGTGCTCAGGCATTATCAAGCCGATAACCGCATGGCCTGACTCGTGATACGCCGTATTGAGCTTCTCTTTGTCGGACATGACCATGGATTTGCGCTCAGCGCCCATCATGATCTTGTCCTTGGCGAGCTCAAGCTCTTCCATGCCCACTAAGCGCTTGTTGCGGCGCGCAGCAAACAGGGCCGACTCGTTGACCAGGTTGGCCAGATCAGCACCGGAGAAGCCTGGCGTACCGCGGGCAATGATCGAAGGTTTGACGTCTTCTGCCAGCGGCACCTTGCGCAGGTGAACACCCAAAATATGTTCACGACCACGAATGTCCGGCAAGCCAACGGTTACCTGACGGTCAAAACGGCCTGGACGCAGCAGTGCCGGGTCGAGTACGTCCGGACGGTTAGTCGCGGCAATCACGATCACGCCTTCATTGGCTTCAAAGCCGTCCATCTCAACCAATAGCTGGTTAAGTGTCTGCTCGCGCTCATCGTTACCGCCGCCCATACCAGCACCGCGTGAACGACCTACCGCGTCAATCTCATCGATAAAGATAATGCAGGGTGACTGCTTTTTGGCCTGCTCAAACATATCGCGGACGCGTGACGCGCCGACACCCACAAACATTTCGACAAAGTCCGAACCGGAAATCGAGAAGAAGGGTACTTTGGCTTCACCGGCAATAGATTTTGCCAGCAGCGTTTTACCGGTTCCCGGCGGGCCTACCATCAACACGCCGCGCGGAATGGTACCGCCCAAGCGCTGGAATTTGGTGGGATCGCGCAGGAAGTCGACCAGCTCTTCGACTTCTTCCTTGGCTTCATCACAGCCTGCCACGTCAGCAAACGTGGTTTTAATCTGATCCTGGGAAAGCAGCTTGGCCTTGGATTTACCAAAGCTCATTGGGCCACCTTTACCGCCGCCCGCACCGCCCTGCATCTGGCGCATAAAGAACATGAAGATGGCCAGGATCAGCAGAATCGGGAAACTTGCGATCAGCAGACGCGTCCAGATGCTTTGCTGCTCTGGCGCCTTACCCACCACGTTTACGTTATTGCTTAGCAGATCATCCATCAGCTTGGGATCTTCCGCTGCCGGACGAATAGTCTGGAACTGCGAACCATCCGTACGCTCACCCTGAATGGTATAGCCATCAATGGTAACGCTGCGGACCTGCTGATTTTGCACCTGCTGCACAAACTGGGAATAGTTCGTGTTCTGCGGAGCGCTTTCCGTACTAAAATTGTTGAACACTGTCAGTAGCACAGCCGCAATGACCAGCCACAGAATCAGGTTCTTCGCCATATCGTTCAAGGGGCTACCCTCATTACAAGAATCCGTCAGTTAACCGCCGACATTAAGACCATAAAGCCATACCGGACGTTCAACCCTTGCCAAAGCACCATTGTCTTTGGGCCATCTGTATCACGCTTATTTCATGCCTATAATGTGACACACCTTGCGCCTGCCTGTCTGGCAATCGCGATGATAAATCTTTGCTATGCACGTTTTCATGCCCGCGCTCCATACCTGTGGGTATAGTTTAGCCGCGAAACCCCTCCGCTAGAAAGTAGACTTCCCGGGAACGTGCCCGCGAGGCATCTGGCTTACGGGTCACGACACGATCAAAACTGCCGCGCAACTCTTTCAGGTAGCTATCAAATCCCTCCCCCTGAAACACTTTGGCGAGAAACCGGCCGCCAGGAGATAGCGTTTCACGGGCAAGTTCCAAGGCAAGCTCTACCAAATACATGGCCTGAGGCTGGTCAATCGCCGCCATACCACTCATATTGGGGGCCATGTCCGACATCACAAGGTCCACCGGGCGATTTCCCAGGCGCTCAAGAATCGCGTTCAGCACCGATTCCTCAGTAAAATCGCCCTGGATAAAGTTCACCCCTGCCAGCGCATCCATTTCTAGTATATCGGAAGCAATCACCACGCCTTCCGAACCTACCTTGTCTGCCGCCACTTGGCTCCATCCGCCAGGCGCCGCCCCCAGGTCGATCACCGTCATGCCCGGACGAAACAGCTTATCCTTTTCATCGAGTTCAAGCAGTTTATAGCTTGCCCGCGAGCGATAGCCATCCTGCCAGCTCTGTTTCACATACTGGTCGTCAAAATGTTCTTTCTTCCAGTTATTACTGGTCTTGCTCACTGAATGTTTACGACTTGGGGGTTTTTGCTGCATGTAGGAATCTAACGCTGGAATAAGAGATGGGTGCTTGCACGCGATTGCTTTCACTCGGTGGCATTTCACCGTAAGATGGAGCGTTAAGCGCTAACCGGGATACCGCAAGATACCATGAGCTTGTCACAGGCACAAAAGAAAGCATTTCGCAGCATTGGCCACCACCTTAACCCGGTGGTCACCGTTTCTGAAAACGGCGTCTCCGAAAATCTGCTCGCAGAACTCAACCGCGCGCTCAACGATCATGAGCTTATCAAGGTGAAACTTGCTTTGCCTGAGCGTGACGACCGTGCGGCCATGCTAAACGAACTGGTTACCGATAGCCGCGCCGAAGTCGTGCAAACGATTGGTAAAATGGCGCTGCTTTATCGCAAGAACCCTAAAGTGAATCCGAAGCTCTCTAACGTTACACGCTTCGAAGATCACCACGGCCGCCACTAAAACGCCGCTGACTGATCGTTAAAAAAGCGATAAAAAGCCCGCGATTCGGTTGATATCAACCTGAGGCGCGGGCTTTTTTAATGGACGCCCGATGAACCGGGCGTCCGCTCGTTTTACGCGCTTTTACACATACCAGCGCTTACACATACTCGACGCTTTCGATTTCATACTCAACGTCGCCGCCCGGTGTCTTGACCACGGCAACGTCGCCTTCTTCCTTGCCGATCAGCGCGCGCGCAATAGGGGACGTAACAGAAATGCGGCCAGATTTAATATCCGCCTCATCCTCGCCCACAATGCGGTAGGTGACGCTTGCATCGGTATCCAGATTAAGTAGCGACACCGTGACACCAAAGATCACTTTACCGGTATTAGGGAGCTTGGTGATATCAATCACCTGCGCCACCGAAAGCTTGCTTTCGATTTCCTGAATACGACCTTCGATAAACCCCTGCTGTTCGCGGGCAGCGTGGTATTCGGCGTTCTCCTTAAGGTCGCCGTGCTCACGCGCTTCAGCGATCGCCGCAATCACTCGAGGGCGCGCTTCGCCCTTCAGATGATTGAGCTCTTCGCGAAGACTTTTTTCACCCGCAACCGTCATCGGGACCTTGTTCATTGACTTGCTCCTGCATGCAGATCCTGAAGGCGCCGCACCGTAATTTCCCTACCGTACTCAAGCGCCATGCAAACGGCATTAGCGCCCGCCAAGGTGGTTGCATAGGGCACCTTGCGCGCGAGAGCAGTACGGCGAATGACCGAAGAGTCATTAATGGCCTGACGACCTTCGGTAGTGTTCACGATGTAGGCGATATCGTCGTTCTTCAACAGATCGACAATATGGGGACGACCTTCGTAGACTTTATTGACGTGCTCCACTTCCAGTCCAGCCGCTTCTAACGCTGCCGCTGTACCGCGTGTTGCACAAAGTGTGAAGCCTAATGTTAGCAGAGAACGGCCTACTTCGATAATCCCCTCTTTGTCCGGCTCACGCACGGACAGGAAGGCTTTACGCGCGCCCTCAAGCGCCGGGATTGCTTCGCCCGCGCCCAGCTGCGCCTTGAAGAAGGCCTCGGCAAAGGTTTCGCCTGAACCCATTACTTCACCGGTAGATTTCATTTCCGGTGAGAGAATCGGGTCGACCCCCTGGAACTTGTTGAACGGGAAGACCGCTTCTTTCACGCTATAGAAGTGCGGAATGATTTCGCGCTCAAAGCCCTGCTCGGCAAGCGTCGTGCCCGCCATGCAGCGTGCCGCAATCTGGGCAAGCGAGGTACCGATGCATTTGGACACAAAGGGTACGGTACGCGAGGCGCGCGGATTGACTTCGATGACGTAAATTTCGCCATCCTGCCAGGCAAGCTGCACGTTCATCAGGCCTTTAACGCCCAGCTCAACGGCCATCTGCTTGACCTGCTCGCGCATCTTGTCCTGCACCTCAAGAGGCAGCGAGTAAGGCGGCAGCGCACAGGCGGAGTCACCGGAGTGTACCCCCGCTTGCTCGACGTGCTGCATGATGCCGCCAATCACTACCTGCTGGCCGTCCGATACCGCATCGATATCGATTTCAATGGCGGCACTCAGGAAGTGATCGAGCAGCACCGGCGAGTCGTTGGAAACCTTGACCGCATTGGTCATGTAGTTCTCAAGCTCGGAGGCGTCATAAACGATCTCCATCGCCCGACCGCCCAGCACGTAGCTTGGGCGCACCACCAGCGGGTAACCGATAGTCTCCGCTTTGGCGAAGGCTTCTTCAAAGCTGCGCGCAGTGGCGTTAGGCGGCTGCTTTAGACCGAGCTTGTCGATCATTACCTGGAAGCGCTCGCGGTCTTCGGCGCGGTCGATGGCGTCCGGCGTGGTACCGATGATCGGCACGCCAGCAGCTTCCAGCTCACGCGCCAGTTTCAGCGGCGTCTGGCCACCAAACTGAACAATTACACCGACAGGCTTCTCTTTATCGGCGATTTCAAGCACGTCTTCCAAGGTCACCGGCTCGAAGTAGAGACGATCAGAGGTGTCGTAATCGGTCGATACGGTTTCCGGGTTGCAGTTGACCATGATGGTTTCATAGCCGTCATCGCGCATGGCGAACGCGGCGTGAACACAGCAGTAGTCGAACTCGATGCCTTGACCGATACGGTTCGGCCCGCCACCGAGTACCATAATTTTCTGACGATCAGATACGTCTGCCTCACACTCCTCTTCATAGGTGGAGTACATGTAGGCCGTATCCGAGGCAAATTCTGCGGCACAGGTATCCACGCGCTTATAAACCGGGCGAATGCCTGCCGCCTGGCGCGTTTGACGGAACTCTTTTTCGCTCACGTTCAGAAGCTTGGCCAGACGCGCATCGCCAAACCCTTTGCGCTTGAGCTGATAAAGCTCGCGGGCAGAGAAATCGCTAAGCGAGCGTTTGGCAACGGCGGCTTCCGTCAGCACCAGATCTTCCATCTGGACCAGGAACCAGGGGTCGATATTAGTGAGTGCAAACACTTCATCGACACTCATACCTGAACGCATGGCATCGGCCACGTAGAAAATACGCTCTGCACCGGCAGCCTGAAGTT
This sequence comes from Halomonas sp. AOP43-A1-21, assembly GCF_052376775.1. Taxonomy (NCBI): domain Bacteria; kingdom Pseudomonadati; phylum Pseudomonadota; class Gammaproteobacteria; order Oceanospirillales; family Halomonadaceae; genus Halomonas; species Halomonas sp. AOP43-A1-21. The sequence goes on from NZ_JBQSWC010000028.1 coordinate 41,453, forward strand.
CGCCCTGGATGATCGCCATGTTGTCCGGGGTAAAGTCAGTAATAATCGGATCGAGACCGTCATTACCAGTTTCCAGGCCGCGCAGGGCTTTCTGCAGTGATTCCTGGAAGGTACGGCCAATCGCCATCACCTCACCCACAGACTTCATCTGCGTGGTCAGGCGGTCGTTGGCCTGGGGGAATTTCTCAAAGGTAAAGCGCGGTATCTTGGTAACCACGTAGTCGATGGATGGCTCGAACGAGGCCGGCGTGCGTCCACCGGTAATATCGTTTTGCAGCTCGTCCAGCGTGTAGCCGATCGCCAGCTTGGCGGCGATTTTGGCAATCGGGAAGCCGGTCGCCTTGGAGGCCAGTGCGGATGAGCGTGATACCCGCGGGTTCATCTCGATCACGACCAGGCGGCCGGTTTTCGGGTCCATACCGAACTGCACGTTGGAGCCACCGGTTTCCACGCCAATCTCGCGCAGTACCGCGAGGCTCGCGTCGCGCATGATCTGGTACTCTTTGTCCGTCAGCGTTTGTGCCGGTGCGACGGTGATCGAGTCACCGGTGTGCACGCCCATCGGGTCAAAATTTTCGATCGCACAGACGATAATGCAGTTATCGTTCTTGTCGCGCACGACCTCCATTTCGTACTCTTTCCAGCCCAGCAGTGACTCGTCGATCAAGAGCTCGTGGTTGTTGGAAAGCTCGAAACCGCGCGTACAAATTTCTTCAAACTCTTCCTTGTTGTACGCCACGCCGCCGCCGGAGCCGCCCATGGTGTAAGAAGGCCGGATGATGGTCGGGAAGCCAAGCTCTGCCTGAATTTCCCAGGCTTCATCCATGGTATGCGCGACTTTTGCCTTGGGGCATTCCAGGCCAATACGCTTCATGGCCTGGTCGAACAGATCGCGATCTTCCGCCATGTTGATCGCGTCGGCGTTAGCACCAATCATCTCAACGCCGTACTTTTCCAGCACGCCATGCTTTTCCAGATCCAGCGCACAATTCAGCGCGGTCTGGCCGCCCATCGTCGGCAGGATGGCATCCGGGCGCTCGACTTCGATGATTTTCTCGACAGCCTGCCAGGTAATCGGCTCGATGTAGGTAGCATCGGCCATGGCCGGGTCGGTCATGATGGTGGCCGGGTTGGAGTTAACCAAAATAACCCGGTAACCCTCCTCGCGCAGCGCTTTACACGCCTGGGCGCCGGAGTAGTCGAATTCGCAGGCCTGGCCGATAACGATCGGGCCAGCGCCAATGATCAAAATACTGTTTAAGTCGGTACGCTTAGGCATAACGGTTCCCGCAAAAAATGGTGACGATGAGCGACAAAAGCGGCATACAGTGATGAAGCAGGAGCGCGGGTTAGCGGCGTGCCTGCATCATCGCGACGAAGCGATCAAACAGCGGTGCCACATCGCGCGGGCCGGGGCTTGCCTCAGGGTGGCCCTGGAAGCTGAACGCAGGCCGGTCGGTCCGCTCAATGCCCTGCAGCGTGCCGTCAAACAGCGAGCGATGCGTAGCACGCAGGTTAGCGGGCAAACTCGCTTCGTCAGCGGCAAAGCCGTGGTTCTGGCTGGTGATCATCACCGTGCCAGCATCCAGATCCTGCACCGGGTGGTTGGCGCCGTGGTGGCCATGGCTCATCTTGACGGTTTTGGCGCCCGAGGCAAGCGCCAGCAGCTGGTGACCCAGGCAGATACCAAACACCGGGGTATCGGTTTCAAGCACGTCCTGAATGGCCTTGATGGCGTAGTCGCAGGGCTCGGGGTCGCCTGGGCCGTTGGCCAGGAATACGCCGTCCGGGTTCATTGCCAGCACGTCAGCCGCGGGCGTTTGTGCAGGCACCACCGTCAGGCGGCAGCCGCGGGCGGCCAGCATGCGCAGAATATTAAACTTAACGCCGTAGTCGTAAGCCACCACGTGGTAAGGGCGCTCGCCTTTCGTGGTGTCAGCGTAGCCTTCGCCCAGCGTCCACTCCCCTTCTGTCCACTCGTAAGCTTCTTTACAGGAAACCTCTTTGGCCAAATCCATACCCTTAAGGCCCGGGAAGTCCTTGGCCGCCGCCAGCGCGCGCTCAACGGCGTCATCGCCTTCGGCATCGGCACCGGCTAGGATCGCGCCATTCTGCGCGCCTTTATCGCGCAAAATACGCGTCAGGCGGCGGGTATCGATATCCGCGATGCCAAGCACGTTCTGGCTTTCCAGGTAATCCGACAGGGTTTGTTCAGAGCGGAAACTGCTAGCCATCAGAGGAAGATCACGGATGATCAGTCCAGCGGCCGCAATCGATGCCGATTCGACATCTTCGGCATTAACGCCGGTATTGCCGATATGCGGGTACGTTAGCGTGACGATCTGGCGGGTATAAGAAAGATCAGTGAGGATCTCTTGATAGCCGGTCATGGCCGTATTGAACACCACCTCACCGCTTGTTAATCCATCCGCGCCGATGGCGATTCCATGAAACACGCTACCGTCTTCCAGGGCCAATATCGCGGGCTTGCTTAATGCGGGGTTATTCAAGTCAAGATCCTCCCATGCTGGTGGGAGCCTGTGGGCGCAGGCTCAGCAATTACTTCGTTATCCACGACCCGTACGCTTGAGCGTGATTAAAACTCGGGTCGTAAAAAAGCGGGACGAAGCCGATAAAAAAATCGGTTTCATCCCGCTTGTTGTTCTATACCCTTCAGAGCCGCTCATTTAACGCAAATAGCCGAGCGGTCGGGGCAGGCTGTGGGCTGGCCAACGCAACAAGCGCGCCGTCTGAGTTTTCTAAGCCACCCGGCCAAAATTTTTGAAATGTTACAGGATTTGGGGCCCGCCGACTACCCCTGGATTAGCTATTAATCACCATTAAAGCGTAAAAATGCTTGGAGCAGCCCGGGCATTCCGCCTTACTCCAGGCCTAATACATCCTGCATATCGTAGCGGCCGGCTGACTGGCCTGCGACCCAGCGCGCCGCACGAACGGCGCCTTTGGCAAACGTCATTCGGCTGGAGGCCTTGTGGGTAATTTCGATGCGCTCGCCTTCGGTTGCAAACATCACCGTATGCTCGCCGACGATATCGCCCGCGCGAACAGTGGCAAAGCCGATCTCTTTGTCGGTACGTGGCCCGCACTGACCTACCCGTTCAAACACGCCGTGCTCTTTCAAAGTGCGGCCAATGCTTTCAGCTACCACTTCGCCCATCTTAATCGCCGTACCGGAGGGCGCATCGACCTTGTGGCGGTGATGCGACTCGATGATTTCGATATCGTAGCCTTCATCGCCTAGCGCTTTCGCCGCGGTTTCCAGAAGCTTCAGCGTCAGGTTGACGCCCACGCTCATGTTGGGGGCAAACACCACCGCTACCTTGTCACGATAGCTATCCAGCTGTGCGAGCTCGTCATCACTCATCCCCGTGGTACCAATCACCATGCGCTTTCCATGCTCGGCACAAAATGCCAGATTCGCCAGCGTGACCTGCGGGGCAGTGAAATCGATCAGCACATCGAAGTCATCGACAATGGCGCTTAACGAATCCACGGCGTTAACGCCGCGTTTGCCAACGCCCGCCAGCTCGCCAATGTCCGCCCCTGCCAGGGAGCTGCCTGGTTCGACAATACCGCCTGCCAGAGTGGCGTCAGCCTCCTGTTCTACAGCGTTTACCAACGTACGGCCCATACGGCCAGCCACGCCTACAATGGCAACTCGGGTCATGCGAACTCCTGCGTTTTGCGATGTGTTACGTCGAATCGGGCAATGCCTTATCAAACATGCATTAACTGGGCGGTGATTATACCAGACGCCTCGCGCGAATCCGCGCTAACGCAAGCCGCAGGCTAGTTTTGCCACACGACAACCAGCTCTTCATCCTTCGCCATCCGTACAAGATGGCTTTCCACCACGCCTTCTAACTGATCGAGATGCTCTTCTTCCAGCGTTTCGATCGACACCGTCAGCTTGTCAGCTTCGGCGTGCAGCAGGCAGGTGCCCTTGTCAGGGAATACAATCTTGCCATCCTGCTGGCTGTGTTCAACCTCCAGCTTATGTGCCCAGTGCTTGCACAGCCGGTTGATAATACGCTCACCGGACGTAGTCTCAATTTCAGCACGCGATAACGGCATAACGAATTCTCCATTGGATAAGAAATAACAGGGCTAGCATAGGAGGAACGTTATTAGCTGCCCAATACTTAATGAAACGATAGCGCAACAAGGCGTTCATCACCTTCAAACACGATGATCAAGCAGTCGGCATCTCGACAGTTAAACTGGATTCCATGATAATGCCCAAACATGCGAATGCGAATTATATTCAAAAATTTTTATACCGCGTCGATGTGGTTAGCGCTGCCATCAGTTTGCGCGTGAGATACCCCAGCGGCCCCGTCTATCCATAAGTGATGAATACGCCCATGACCTTCCCTTTTTTAAAAACGCTGATTGGCACGGCAGCCGTTATAAGCTGCACGAATGCCGCGGCTGACAGCATCACAGTGACCGACATTACCGGTCGCCAGGTCACGCTTGATGGCCCCGCCGAGCGGGTTATTTTGGGTGAAGGGCGGCAAATTTATTTGCTTGGCCTGCTGGAGCCGGAAGCGCCTTTTTCGCACATCGTCGGTTGGCGTGAAGATTTTTCCCAGGCAGACCCCGATAACTACGCGCGCTATGCCGAACGTTTTCCCGAGATCGAAGAACTGCCCACGTTTGGCGGCTTTAAAGACGGTACCTTCGATGTCGAACAGGCCGCGTCGCTTACCCCTGACATCGTCTTTATGAACCTTGAAGCCAAGGTGGCCACCGAAGATGCCGCTTACGATGACAAGCTTGGCCAATTGGGCATTCCGATTGTGTATGTCGATTTTCGCGAAGACCCGATCGAACACACCATTCCTTCCATGCGCCTGATGGGCCAGATCATGGGTGATGAAGCAGCGGCGGAAGAGTTTATCGACTTCGCCGAGGCTCAGTTGGCCCGCGTTACCGATGTGATTGAAGAGGCCAACCCTGAGCGGCCCAGCGTGTTTATCGACCGCGCCGGCGGCTATTCCGATGAGTGCTGTATGAGCTTTGGGCCCGGCAACTTTGGCGAGTATGTAACGCTGGCGGGTGGTACCAACATTGCCGATGGGATTATTCCCGGCAGCTTTGGCACGCTAAACCCCGAGCAGATTATTGCCGCCAACCCTGAACACGTGGTGGTAACCGGCGGCAACTGGGACGCCTACGTACCCGGCGGTGACTGGGTGGGCATGGGGCCTGGCGCCGATATGCAGGCCGCCCATGACAAGCTTGAAGCGTTAACCGGGCGCACCGCGATGACGGGCATTCAGGCGGTAGAGTCGGGTAATTTCCATGCGATTTGGCACCAGTTCTACAACAGCCCCTACTATTTTGTGGCCATCCAGCAGTTAGCCAAGTGGTTACACCCTGAGCTATTTGAGGACCTGGACCCCGAAGCCACCATGGAAGAACTCCACGAGCGCTTCCTGCCTATCGACTACGAGCCTGGCTACTGGGTATCACTCAATGATGACTGAAACAACGACGGCAGCGCCTGTCTCTCAAGCGCGCGCCTTTTATCGTAGCCAGGTATTTCGTCGCCAGATGATTTTGGCAGCCCTGGTCGTCGCGCTGTTTTTCAGCCTATGCGTCGACCTGGCGCTGGGCCCTGCGCGTTACAGCTTAGGCGAAGTCATCGCCGCCCTGCTCACCCCTCAAAACGTCAGCCAACAGGCGCGAGTGATTCTCTGGGAAATCCGCATGCCGGTGGCGTTGATGGCATTGGTGGTCGGGGCGAGCCTTTCCGTTGCTGGGGCACAGATGCAGACGATTCTAAGCAATCCACTGGCGAGCCCGTTTACCCTGGGTATTTCCGCTGGCGCAAGCTTCGGCGCGGCGTTAGGGCTTGCCTTTGGCGTGGCTATCGTGCCCGCCGCCATCGAGTTCGTGGTGCCCCTCAACGCGTTCATCATGGCCATGTTCACGGCGTTTCTTATCCACGCTCTGAGCCTAAAGCGCGGCGTTACGGTAGAAACCATCGTACTGCTCGGCATCGCTATGGTGTTTATCTTCAACTCGCTGATGGCGCTGATTCAGTTTTTCGCAAGCCAGGAGGCCGTTTCGGCGGTGGTGTTCTGGACCATGGGCAGTCTGACCAAGGCCACCTGGCCCAAGTTCTGGATCGCACTCGGCATTCTCGCTGCGGTAATGCCGCTACTTGCCCGCCACGGCTGGGCACTGACCGCCATGCGCCTGGGCGATGCCAAAGCCGAAAGCATGGGCGTTAAGCCACGCGCGCTGCGCCTAGAAGTACTGGTGCTTGTATCACTGCTTGCCGCGGTTGCAGTGGCCTTTGTGGGCACTATCGGTTTTATCGGCCTGGTGGGGCCGCATATTGCACGTATTTTGCTGGGTGAAGATCAGCGTTTCTTCCTACCCGGCTCGGCGCTTTGCGGCGCGCTGATTCTCTCGGTTGGCTCGGTGATTTCCAAAATCATCATTCCGGGCACAATTATTCCCATCGGCATCATTACCTCGCTGGTGGGCATTCCCTTCTTCCTGTTTCTGGTGCTCAACCACAAGAAGGCTTCATGGTAACCCTACAGTTAACCCGTGTGTCGGCCCGCTACGGACGCCGCGCTATTCTGGAAGACATCACCACGCCCAGCTTTCAGGGCGGGCAGGTGGTAGCGCTTCTCGGCCCCAATGCGGCAGGCAAGTCAACGCTTTTCCGGCGTATCCTGGGCCTGATCAAAGGTGACGGTAATGTGGCCATCAACGGCACCAGCGCCGAGCGTCCGGTGGCCTATATGCCTCAGGACACCGGCGCCAAAGCGGTACTCACGGTGTATGAATCGGTGCTGCTTGCGCGCATGCAGGGGCGCAGCCTGAAAGTACAGCCAGAGGATCTGGCACAGGTTGACCGTGCGCTTGAAGAGCTTAATATCACCTCGCTTGGTGAGCGTGACATTGGCGACTTGAGCGGCGGGCAGCGCCAGCTGGTGAGCGCCGCCCAGGCGTTGGTACAAGAGCCCGAAATTCTGATGCTCGATGAACCCACGTCCGCGCTCGACTTGAACCGCCAGATCAATCTGCTGACGGTTTTACGCCGCCTGGCGGATGAACGCCAGATGCTGATTCTGGTAGCACTGCACGACTTAGGCCATGCGCTACGCTTTACCGATGCTTCCATGGTACTGGAAAACGGCCGCCTGATTGCCTGCGGCCCCACCGCAGAAGTGATTACTCCTGAGCTTCTGCGCCAGGTGTATAAAGTGGCGGCACGCATCGAGCCATGCTCGAAGGGCCGCCCTCAGCTTATCGTCGAAGAAGCGGTTTAACGCTTCATCCCTGCAAGGCGCTTGCGGCTAGCGTCATTCGCCCGCCAGCGCTTCTCGCATATCCGCCACATCTCCTGGGGAAACGGCCGCCGCGGCGTTTCCCCAGCTGTTGCGCACAAACGTCAGCACGCTGGCGATTTCCTCATCATTCAGATTCCAGGCAAACGACGGCATGGCAGGCGCCGTGGGCTTGGCATCGGTAGCAACCGGGCGGCTGCCGGCCAATACAACCCGTATCAATGAACTCGTGTTATCACCATTGACCACCGGATTGCTCGCCAACTGCGGGAAGATGCCGTACTCGCCGCCACCATCAGACGTATGACAGCCCGAGCAGCGATCAAAGTAGATATGGCTACCTGCCCGGACCTGGGCGTTATCTTCGGATAGCGGCTCGGGTGGCTCGCGATCCCAGTCGTCTGACTCAAGGCCTGCTCCACTCAACAGATAGCGCGCCACTGCATACAGGTCGTCGTCGGTCCAGTGTTGGGATGAATGGTGCACCTCGTCGGCCATCGGCCCCGAGGCGAAGTCAAAACGATTACCACCGGTTTGCAGATATTCAACCAGCTCATCTTCGCTCCAACCACCAATCCCGACATGCGCATTCGGGGTGATGTTGGGAGCGTACCAGCCTTCAATGGTGGCGCCGGCAAACTTGTCACCGCCTTCGCCGCCCATGAAATTACGCGGAGTGTGGCAGGTTCCGCAATGCCCCAGGCTCTCAACTAGATAGGCGCCGCGATTGATCTCGTCCGACTGCTCAGGGTCGGGCTCAAAGGTCTTCTCATCGAAGTTAAGCCAGTTCCAGCCCATCATCACCTGCCGAATACTGAACGGGAAAGGCAGTTGGTTGGCCTCCACATCATTCTCGACAGGCGTGACCGTCTGCAGATAAGACCATAAGTCATGAATATCCTTCTCGGGCATTAGCGTATAAGACGGATACGGCATGGCCGGGTAAAGATGGTAGCCGCCCTTGCCGATACCCTCGGTCATGGCCGCCTTGAAGTCTTCATAGCGCCAGTGACCAAGCCCCGTATCAGGGTCGGGCGTGATATTAGGCGCCAAAAGCGTGCCGAAAGGGGTTTCAAGCGCAACGCCACCGGAAAATGGCTGGCTGTCATCGGCGGTATGGCAGGCCGCACAGTCACCTAGCACGCTGATATAGCGCCCGCGCTCAATATCCTGATACTCCGTGCTGGCGGCCCATACCGAAAGTGGCAAAAGCGCCACGCCTGCAAGCGATAATCCCATAAGCGTTTTCATGTGCTGATCATCTCCCCGGGATTACGCAGGTAGTGGTTGATGATGCCATCGGCAGCTTTAAAGGCCAGCGCGCCTACCGTGCCGGTCGGGTTGTAGCCCGGGTTCTGCGGAAAGGCGGAGGCGCCCACCACAAACAGATTGGGCACGTCCCACACCTGCAGGTACTTGTTGACCGAACTGGTACCCGGATCGGCGCCCATAACGAAGCCGCCAACCACATGCGAGGACTGATAGGGACGGCCATCCCAGGGTCCGACACGCGGGCTGGCTACGATCTCACGCGGATTCATGCGCCGGGCGATTTCGGCGGTCTTCTCGGTGACGTACTGCGCCATTCTGAGATCGTTGTCGGTGAAATCGAAGGTGATTCGCAGAAGCGGCCTGCCCAGCCGATCCCGGTACGTTGGGTCCAGCGATAGGTAGTTGTTAGGCGACGAATAGTTGCTCGCCTCGCAGCCGATCGACATCGTACTGGCGTAGTTATCGACCGTGGCACGCTTCCAGTTGGAGCCCCAGCGTGGCGTGCCCGGCGGCGTAGGGCGTGCCTGGATCGGTGTCGCGCCGATCGGTGTTACCCGGGTGCTGCCGCCGCCGAAAAAGCCAAGGCCCGAATGGTCGAAGTTATCGTTGTTAAACTCATCAATGCCCATGCCCACAGCGCCAGCGCCTATAAACGGGTTGAAATTCTTGTCATCGAAGAAGAGCTGCACGCTGTTGGCGGTCTGGTAGGCGTAGTTGCGCCCTGTGGTGCCTCGGCGGGTTGTCGGATCGTAGGCTTCACCAATGTTGGAGGTGAGCATCAGACGCACGTTTTCGAAGGTAAACGCAGCGATGACCACGATTTCGGCAGGCTGCTCCCACTGGCGACCGGCGGAGTCGACATAGACGATACCCGTGGCGCGGCGGCCGTCGGAGTCGGTAGTGACCCGCAGCACTTCGCAGTGGGTACGCGCTTCGAAGTTGTTCTTGCGAATCAGCGTCGGCAATACCGTGGTGATGGCGCTGGCCTTGGAGTAGTTGGCACAACCATAGTTGGTACAGAAGCCACAGAAGGTACACGGCCCCATGGTGATGCCGAGCGGATTGGTGTAGGTCTCCGAAACCAGCGACGACGGCACCGGAAACGGCTGATAGCCCATTTCGCGTGCCGTTTCAGCGAATAGCGTCGGTGAGTAGGGCTGCCTGAGCGGCGGGGTTGGGTAGTCGCTTGAGCGCACGCCTTCAAACGGATTGCCGCCGGCCTGCTTGCCACTGACCAGATTACCCGCTCGTCCGGACGTACCTGCTATCTTCTCGAAGGCATCGTAAAACGGTTCCATCTCGCTCCAGTCGGTTCCCCAGTCTTGCAGGGAAAGTTCGTCGGGAATGGAGTTCGCCCCATAGCGCTCTTCCAGATGGCTGCGTAGTCGAAACTCTTCGGGCTGAAAACGAAACGTGATCCCCGCCCAGTGATTGCCCGCGCCGCCAGTGCCGTTGCCGGGATGAAACGAGCCCCACTTGCGCATCGGCAGCGCCGTCTGCGTCGGGTTGTTACGCAGGGTGATAGTGTTCTGTGCAGTGCGCAGCATCAATTCCTGGCGCTGCGAGTAACGTAGCTCATCGGTGACCGAGGCAATATTGAAATCCTTGGCCGTATCACGCCACGGGCCGCGCTCGACGCCCACAACGCTAAGCCCTGCATCGACAAGTTCGTTGGCGATAATCGCGCCGGCCCAGCCGAGCCCGACCACCACTGCATCAGTGGGAGGTAGTTTGGTTGCCATATCAATGTATCCCTACGCTTGCCAGTCAGGACGGCCGCCGATGCTTACCGGCTCAAATCCCAGATCTTCATTGTGTCGTTCAACGTAATCGCGGTAGTCGTAGCGGGCACCGGGAAAGCCCAACATCTTCCAGGACACCATGTCACGATTACCACCGTAAAGCGGGTCGGCAAAGAATCCTTCCATGGTGTTCTGCAGCACGATCTCGAAAAATACCAGCGAGTCGATATCGTCGAGCTGAATTTCCTCTTCCTCCAGCTGAGCCAATATCTGATCGCGCGCCTCACCGCTTAGCTCAGCGAAGGTGGCGCCATGTTCGTTACGGCAGTGGTCGTTGAGTGCACCCAGCCCCAGGCGATAGCGCTGCTTGGGGGTCAAGGCAGACTGGTCGCCCTGTTCCGGCGTGCCGTCCTGAAAAGGGCCGTGCATGTAGAGCCGCTCATAGCCGCCGTAGGCGCCGGCCAGTTGGCGGTCGATAAACACCGCACAACCGGCATCCTTACCGCTCATGCTTAAATCATCGGCTGGAATCAAACGCTCGACGATGGCCTCGACCGTTACGGCTTCCTCATCGGTGAAAAATTGCCAACCGGCGTCAGTATCGACCGGCGGCACGGCGTTATTGGCCAGGGGTTTCCACTCGGGCGTTCCTTTAACAGTCAGCGCCTGAACCGGGCTGGAAGCGCCGATTAAAAGCGCTGCCGAAGATCCCAGGAGTTCTCTTCGAGTCAGACCGCTAGGCTTAGCGGTATCGTTTTTATTGCTCATCACGGTTCCCTTGAATTGTCTTGACCCGCCTGCGGGAGCAGTTGAATGAGCGCGGGCCATTCCAGTCAGCGTACACATTCCGCTAAACCATATAACGTGCTAACTATTATTTAAAACATAGGAGACGTGACAATTCATCGCAACATTAAAGCGGCATTTGGCGGGAGAAAGAGATACGCAAGACACCTTCAAGCGGCGTGGAAACAACGCCGCTTTAGCTTATTTTCGAAAAAGCCGCTTAAAACGTCGGCCTTCCAGGGCAGCAAGCGCCACCCCGCTCAACATTAGCGGCAGCGCCAACAGAAAACTGCTCGATACCGGAATACCGAACAGCACCCAGTCAGCCGCTACCGGCCAAATTAGCGCGACGTACTCAAACGGTGCGAGCCGCGACGCTTCGGCGTAGCGTAACGCCAGGGTCATCGCAATATGCGCCGCCCCGCCAAACAGCCCCGAGAGCACCAAAAGCCCAAACGCCTTCGGGTCAAGTGCCGCCCACCCCAAGGGCAGCGTGGCCAGCCCCGCAAGTGCAGACACCAGAATAAAGTAAAAGGCGATAGACGCAGCGGTCTCGGTGCGCGAAATTCGCCTGACGGTGAGCAGCGCCCCCGCCGTTAGCAGCGCACTTAGCGCACCCAACGCATAGCCGGTCATCTGGCCACTTTCAGCGCTGGCATTAAGGCCAGGCAATACCAGCACCGCCATACCGGCAAGCGCCAGTACAATGGCGCCTGCTCGGAAGAACGAGAACTTCTCGCCCAATAGCAGCACTCCACCTACCGCCATAAACACCGGCGTTAGCTGAGCCAGCAGCGTTGCCTCTGCAACGGGCAGCAGGGCTACCGCTGCAAATGAAGCGAACATCGCTGCCGCTCCCAGCCCCGAGCGCAGCGCATGGCCCAGCGGGCGCCGTGTGCCCAGCCCGCCTGGAAACTCCCGACGAATCACCAGGAAAATCACAATGGGTAACAACGCAAACAGTGAGCGGAAGAACACCGACTGCCCCACCGGCACTTCATCACTCACCGCTTTAATGCACACCAGCATGCCGGTAAACAGCAGCCCGGAAAGGATTCTGAGCCAGATACCCAAGGCAGGTCTTTCTTGCAAGCTATCCATTACGCTTTATGTTCCTTAAACGTCAAAAACCCCCGGCCTGAGCCGAGGGTCTACGGAACCTAACGCTTACCACTACGTCAGGATCAAGGCTTCATCTCTTCAAAAAATTTCTTCACGCTATCGAAGAAGCCGGTTTTCTTGGGTGAGTGGCTGTGGCTATTGCTGCCTTCCAGGCTTTCCTGGAATTTGCGCAGCAGGTCGCGCTGCTCATCGCCGAGGTTGACCGGGGTTTCGATGACGACTTTACAGAGCAAGTCACCCGGGGCGCCGCCGCGAACCGGTTTCACACCTTTACCGCGCAGGCGGAAGAGCTTGCCGGTTTGGGTTTCGGGCGGAATTTTGAGCTTCACACGGCCATCGAGCGTAGGTACTTCAAGCTCGCCACCGAGGGCTGCATCCACAAAATTGATCGGCACGTCGCAGTGCAGGTTCTTACCATCGCGCTGGAAGATATGGTGCGCTTTGATAGAGACCTGAACGTACAGATCGCCCGCTGGGCCACCGTTAACGCCGCTTTCACCTTCGCCGTTCAGACGAATACGATCACCGGTATCGACACCCGGCGGAATCTTCACGGATAGCGTACGCGTTTCACGCACCCGACCTTCGCCGTTACATTTGTGGCACGGCACTTTGATGTGCTGGCCGCTGCCGTGACAGGTCGGGCAGGTTTGCTGTACCGCGAAGAAGCCCTGCTGCATGCGCACCTGGCCGTGGCCGTGGCACGTGGGGCAGGTTTCCTTGGTTGAACCAGGCTCGGCGCCTTCGCCATCACACCGGTCGCACTCAATATGGCGCGGCACACGGATATCGACCGTGGTACCGGCCACCGCGCTTTCCAGATCAAGCTCCAGGTTATAGCGCAGATCCGAGCCACGAGCGGGTGCATTAGGGCCACGACGACGGCCGCCGCCACCCCCGAAGATATCGCCAAATACATCGCCGAAGATGTCGCTAAAGTCGCCAGCGCCACCCCCACCAAAACCACCGCCGCCGAAGCCGCCGCCCTGGCCATCCACACCCGCATGACCAAATTGATCATAGGCCGCGCGCTTCTCGCCGTCGCTTAAGACTTCGTAAGCTTCCGACACTTCACGGAATTTTTCCGCGGAAGTGTTATCGTCTGGGTTTCGATCAGGGTGAAATTTCTGCGCCAGGCGGCGGTAGGCCTTTTTGATCTCTTTCTGATCAGCCCCTTTATCGACACCCAGGACTTCGTAATAATCGCGTTTGGACATGGGTCCTACGCCTCCTGGTTAGCTATGCACTTAACGGCACATTTACATTGACTACGTGCGCGTCTAACTATGTGCGTCTTAGCCGCGGAAACAGCAACGCGGGAGGTATCCCCCCGCGTTATCTTCTTCCTTGGCAGAAAGAGAATCTTACTGTTTTTTGTCGTCGTTGACTTCTTCGTACTCGGCGTCAACCACGTCGTCTTCCGGCTTGGCGCTGGCGTTATCAGCACCTTCACCGCCTTCCTGCTGAGCGGCTTCAGCCTGCTCTGCGTACATCTTCTGAGCCAGCTGACCAGACGCTTCGGTCAGTGCATCCAGTTTCTGCTGAATGTTGTCCGTGTCATCAGTTTTGACGGCTTCTTCCAGCTCGCTGATCGCAGTCTCAATGGCCTGTTTCTCATCATCCGTCGCTTTGTCGCCCGCTTCCTGCACGGTTTTGCGCGTCGCGTGGATCATGCCGTCAGCCTGGTTACGCAACTGTACCAGCGCTTCGAATTTTTTATCTTCGTCAGCGTGGGCTTCAGCGTCGCGTACCATTTGATCGATCTCTTCATCCGACAGACCGCTGGACGCTTTAATGACAATCGACTGTTCTTTACCGGTCGCCTTGTCTTTAGCTGAAACGTTCAGAATACCGTTGGCATCCAGGTCAAACGCCACTTCGATCTGCGGAACACCGCGCGGTGCCGGGGGCAGATCGCTCAGGTCAAAACGACCCAGCGATTTGTTCTGCGCCACTTGCTTACGCTCACCCTGGGCGACGTGAATGGTCACGGCCGTCTGGTTGTCATCCGCGGTAGAGAAGGTTTGGGTCTTCTTCGTCGGGATGGTGGTGTTCTTCTCGATCAGCGGCGTCATCACGCCACCCAGGGTTTCGATACCCAGAGTCAGCGGGGTAACGTCAAGCAGCAGTACGTCTTTTACGTCGCCGCCCAGTACGCCACCTTGAATCGCTGCGCCTACGGCAACCGCTTCGTCAGGGTTAACGTCTTTACGCGCTTCTTTACCGAAGAAGTCAGCGGCTTTCTTCTGCACCATCGGCATACGTGTCTGGCCACCGACCAGAATCACTTCGTCGATTTCAGAGGCAGATAAGCCAGCATCTTTCAGAGCCATTTTGCAAGGCTCGAGCGAGCGCTGAACCAGCTCTTCTACCAGCGACTCAAGCTTGGCACGGGTCACCTTGACGTTAAGGTGTTTCGGGCCAGTGTTGTCGGCAGTAATGTAGGGCAGGTTAACGTCGGTCTGCTGGGCGCTGGAAAGCTCGATCTTGGCTTTCTCGGCCGCTTCTTTCAGACGCTGCATGGCCAGGTTGTCGCCAGACAGGTCGATACCGCTGTCAGACTTGAACTGGTCAACCAGGTAGTTGATCAGCGCCAAATCGAAATCTTCACCGCCCAGGAAGGTGTCGCCGTTGGTGGCGAGTACTTCAAACTGAGTTTCGCCTTCAACGTCGGCGATTTCGATGATGGAGATATCGAACGTACCGCCGCCTAGGTCATAAACCGCGATGGTTTTGTCGCCGCGTGACTTGTCCATACCGTAGGCAAGCGCTGCTGCGGTCGGCTCGTTGATAATACGCTTGACGTCCAGACCCGCAATGCGACCAGCATCTTTGGTCGCCTGGCGCTGGCTGTCATTGAAGTAAGCCGGTACGGTGATAACCGCTTCCGTTACCGCTTCACCGAGATAGTCTTCGGCGGTTTTCTTCATTTTCTTCAGCACTTCCGCGCTTACCTGCGGCGGTGCCATTTTTTTGCCTTTGACTTCTACCCACGCATCACCGTTGTCGGCTTCAGCGATCTTGTAAGGCACCATCTTGATATCTTTTTGAACGACGTCGTCTTTGAAGCGACGGCCGATCAGACGTTTGATGGCGTAAAGCGTATTCTCTGGGTTGGTAACCGCCTGACGCTTAGCGGCCTGGCCTACCAGGGTTTCGCCATCATCGGTGTAAGCGATAATGGAAGGCGTGGTGCGGCCGCCTTCAGCATTTTCGATAACTTTAGCACTGTCACCATCAAGTACTGCCACACAAGAGTTGGTAGTACCTAGGTCAATACCAATAATGCGTCCCATAGCAAAAACCTCGAATTCAGTTGTCTCAATACTTAAAACGTTTGCGGGAATTCCCGCAGGGTTGGCCTTTATCTGGGGGCCGCCAGTAACTTTTCAAGGGCTTTTTTTGCGCTTTTAGCCACTCAAGGCTTAATTTGCCTTCTGGCTGACCACCACCATCGCCGGGCGAACCAAACGGCCGTTGAGCAGATAACCTTTCTGCATCACATCCATTACGGTGTTCGGCTCAAGCTCGGGATTGGGTACCATGGCCATAGCCTCGTGCACCTGGGGGTCGAAGGGCTCGCCCTGAGGCTCAATGCTTTCAACGCCAAAGCGGTTAAGCACGTCGAGCTGCATTTTCAGCGTCATGGAAACACCTTCGCGGTGTACATCAGAGGCGCCGTCCTGCATGGACTCAAGAGCCTTTTCCAGACTATCCACCACGGGCAGCAGGTCCTTGACGAACTTTTCCAGGGCGAATTTGCGCGCTTTATCCGCTTCCTGCTCGGCACGACGGCGAACATTCTGCGCTTCGGCAGCCGCGCGTAGCGCCTGATCCTTGGCTTCAGAAAGGCTCTGTTCAAGCTCTTCCACCTGAGCGGCCAGCACTTCGGCTTCGGGGTTGCTCAGGCTACCTTCAAGCGGCGCTTCATCATTGATCAGCCCCTCAAGTTCGCCGTCGATCAGGCGTTCTTCAACGTTTTGATCCGTCATTTCGGCCTCTTGCTCTTGGCGGGCCAGCTCGTCATCTAACGGAGTTTGCGGTTCTTTTGCCATGCCATGCTCCTAAAAAATGCGGCGGGGCCTTACTACAGGGCCCTGCGATGCCGATAGAAAAGCTTTCACTAAAGCGCTTATAAAAAGTTTTAAATACGTCTGCACGCTATATGGGGGCCATAAAAGCCATCTCAAGAGGGGGCATTGAAGTGAGTTATCGACTACTGTATAAAACAACAACCATTGGATAAGTATCCAGCTTCTGCGTCGCACCGCCTCAGGGGGCCTCATGCTTACTCAGCTAGCGATTCAAGATTACGCCATTGTCGACCGCCTTGAGCTTGACCTGACCCACGGCATGACCGCCATCACTGGGGAAACAGGTGCCGGCAAATCCATCCTGCTAGGGGCCCTTGGCCTGTGCCTTGGCGAACGCGCTGATGCGGGCAGTGTGCGCCACGGGCGTGAGCGCACCGATCTTTCTGCGCGCTTTGATATTCAGCGCCTGCCCGCGGCTGTCGAATGGCTGGCCGCTCGCGAACTGCCCACAGACGAGTGTCTGCTGCGCCGTGTGGTGACGGCAAGCGGGCGCTCAAAAGCATGGATTAACGGCCAGCCTGCAACGATCACCGACCTAAAATCCCTCGGCGAGCAGTTGATTCAGATACATGGTCAGCACGCTCATCAGGCGTTGATGCGCGAAGAAGTGCACCTGGCCCTGCTGGACGACTACGCTGGTTTGCATGAAGCGCGCAGCAAGCTATCAGAGACCTACCGCGAATGGCGCACCGCCCGGCGGCGGCTTAAAAAACTCAGTGAAGAAGGTAGCGAGGTAGAGGCCAAGCGCCAACTGTTGCGCTACCAGTTAGAAGAGCTGGACCAGTTAAGCCTCGGCGAAAGCGAACTGCAGACGCTGGAAGAAGAGCAGCAAACGCTTGCCCACGCCGAAGAAACCCTGCGTGAAACGCAGCTTGCTGCCGACTGCTGCGCAAGCGACGACGGCGGCGCGCTGTCACTTCTCAATCAGGCCTATGCCCACTTGAGCGCCCTACCGGGTAGCGATAAAGGCATGCTGGCCAATACGCTTGCCATGCTGGGCGATGCGCGTATTCAAGTGGAAGAAGCCGCCAGCGAGCTGCACCGCTTTGCCAGCACCACTGAGCTTGACCCTGAGCGTTTAGCCTGGGTGGACGAGCGTCTGGCCGATATCCATCGCGTAGCGCGTAAGCATCACGTGGCGCCAGAAGAAGTCTGCACGTTGCATACAGAACTTCAGCAGGAAGTGGCTCAGCTAGAAGCCAGCGATGATGACCTTGAGGCGCTGGGCAACCAGGTGGCCGAGTGCCGTGAACGCTACCGCAGCGACGCGAAGAAGATCAGCGAGGCCCGCCAAAAGGCAGCCCTGCGCCTAGGTAAGGAAGTACAGCAACAGTTGGCTTTCTTGGCGATGGGTAAGGCACGCTTTGAGGTGGCGGTTTCCGCTCGTGAAACGCCGACACCTGAAGGCCTGGATAGCGTGCAGTTTTTAATTAGCGCCAACCCAGGCCAGCCTGCACGCCCGTTAGCCAAGGTTGCCTCTGGGGGTGAGCTTTCGCGCATTAGCTTGGCGATTCAAGTGGTAGCAGCCTCACACTCGACCATTCCAAGCCTGGTATTTGATGAAGTGGATGTGGGCATTTCAGGTGCCACGGCGGAAATCGTCGGTCAGTTGCTGCGCAAGCTGGGCGAAAATGGTCAGGTAATGACCGTCACACACTTACCCCAAGTGGCGGCCCAAGCGCATCAACATTTGCATATAGAAAAGCATGCCAAACGCGATACCACCCTTACCCACATGGCGTTACTCGACGAGCGTGGCCGCATCAGCGAGCTTGCCCGTATGCTGGGCGGGGTGAAGCTTTCCGACCAAACGCTGGCGCACGCTCGCGAAATGCTGCATGCCAGCCAGCGCCCACCGCATTAATCGCACCTGCCTCATCGATAATTATTAGCCACGCAAAACACCCCCATTCCGCTTCCTGTCTAAACAGGGGCAGCATGGGGGTTTTAGGCTGTGGCTAAAAAATAGCTGGCTGGGATTAGCCGTCTATTTTTTGTTGATCGACACGTTGACCTGGCGCGTTACGTCCGACCCACGAGGGCGCACATAAAGTACCAAGGCGTGATCGACCAGCTCATAGCCGTGCTCTTCGGCGATCTCTTGCTGACGTCGTTCGATGATGTCATCGAGAAACTCGATGATTTCACCACTTTCTAGACACACCATATGGTCGTGATGGTCTTCTTGCGTCATCTCAAATACTGCATGGCCGCCGTCAAAATTATGACGAATTACTAAGCCTGCTGATTCAAATTGCGTCAGCACGCGGTAAACGGTTGCCAAGCCAACATCCTCGCCCGCATCAATCAGTGTTTTATACACTTCTTCTGCGCTAAGGTGGTGTTGACCCGAAGCATTTTCGAGAATCTGAAGGATCTTGACGCGCGGCAGGGTCACTTTCAGCCCGGCTTTGCGCAGTTCATGGTTCTGATCGGCCATGGTTGCTCTTCGCAGTAACAGGTTAGGTCGGGTATGATCGACCGAAACCACGATAGTGAAGAACAGGCTCAAATGCAAAAATTGACTCGCATCATCACACTTTCCGTTGCCCTTACCGTCGTAAGTGGCTGTAGTTACGTTGGTGTTTACAAACGTGACATTCCGCAAGGCAACCTGGTGACTAAAGAAATGGTCAACCAGCTTCAGCCAGGCATGACCCAGGAGCAGGTTACCTATGTAATGGGTCGCCCGCTGCTGGAGGCGCCGTTTGATTCTAACCAATGGGATTATGTGTACCGCCTGGACGAAGCGTACGGTGGTGTTGAACAACGCCGCGTTACGCTGACGTTTGACCCGTCGGGCCGCTTATCCAATGTACAGCAGCAGGGCGATTTCTCGGGCGATATCCCGGTCAGCACAGACACGGGGCTTGGGCCTGCTCTAGAAGGCGCTGACCCGCTAGACGCGCTTCCCCAAGAGAGGATTCGGACGCAAACGCCTGAAACGGCACCTGCGCCTCAGCCCATCCTGCGTTCCGAGTAAACATTACTGGCCGCTCGCTTGACGCTTTGCGCGCTCCAAACGGGCGGCCTTTGGGTCGATTTGCAGCGGGCGGTACACTTCAACGCGATCCCCGGCACGCAGCGTTTGCGTATCGGGGTTGCGCAGCGCCTTGCCAAAAATTCCCAGCGGCGCCTTAGTGAACGTATCTTCAGGCAGCTCGGGAAAGAGCTGTGGCAAATTGGCCAACGCCACGGCATGGCGCGCGGTCGTGCCCTGAGGCACCTGTAAGGCCACCAGACGCTGTTTGGCGGGCAATGCAAAGGCTATCTCTACCGGCAGGCTGTTATCGCCCATACAGCTCGTCAGCGCGCTTGGTGAAGGCATCTACTAATTGGCCAGCAATTTGCTGGAACAGACGCCCAAAAGCCATGCTTAATAGACGGCTGGCAAATTCAAACTCCATTTCCAGGCTGACTTTGCAGGCATTATCCCCCATCGGGGTAAACAGCCAGCGCCCTTTTAAGCGTTTAAACGGCCCTTTCACCAGCGACATTTCAATTTGTTCTGGTGTAAACAGGTCATTACGCGTTGTGATGGTTTGCTCCACCCCCGCGCGACCCAGAGTCATTTCCCCGATTAAATGGGTTTCGTCACGCTCAAGTAAGCGTGCCCGACTGCAGCCCGGCAAAAACTCGGGGTAGCGTTCGAAATCGTTGACCAGATCGAACATTTGCTGGGGGGTGTGCCGCACCAAGGCGGAACGATTGACGGTTGGCATTGACCTCTCCGCTGACTTCACAGTGCCCAAAGCGTATCATGGGAAACATTTTTTCAGACCTTGAATGGTATCACGCCTCCCCATATAACGAAGGGGGTGCCACTGACAGATTACAGATGAGGTTTCATGGCCACTAAGAAAGGTAACAGTAAGGGCCCCGGCAGCAGCGTTATTGCCCAGAACAAGAAGGCACGGTTTGAGTACCATATTGACGAAACCTTCGAGGCAGGTCTTGCGCTCGCGGGTTGGGAAGTCAAAAGCCTGCGCGCCGGTAAAGCCCAGCTCACCGACACCTATATTTTGGTGCGCAACGGCGAGGCGTTTTTATTGGGTAGTCATATCATGCCGCTCAACACGGCAAGCACCCATGAAATAGCCGACCCCACGCGTACCCGTAAATTGTTGTTGCATCGTAAAGAAATAGCCAAAATCTTTTCGATTACCCAAGATAAGGGCCACACCTGCGTGCCGCTCAAACTCTACTGGAAGCGCAATAAAGTAAAGTGTGAATTGGCGCTGGTGACCGGCAAACAGTTGCATGACAAGCGGGCAACAGAAAAAGATCGTGACTGGAGCCGTCAAAAAGGACGAATTATGCGGGAACATAACAAGGCATAACTGGTCAATCAGGTGTGAGCACGTTAGAATGCTCACCTGTAATAAGGGGGCGACATGGTTTCGACGCCGGTGACAACCCTTGCGGTGCATGCCGAGAGCGTGATGTATCTCGTAAATCCCACATCACGAAAAATAGTCGCAAATGACGAAAACTACGCTCAAGGCGCGCTAGCAGCTTAAACTGTTAGCTTCTTGTCTGGCCCCAAGGTGATGTGCCTATTCATCATTGAGGGGATACGAGCTAAAGCTGATAGGACCGCGTTTGGTGGTGTCTTCTCGCCAAGCGTTAAACTTTAGAAGGCTCGCGTTGCTGAATCCTGATCGTCGGAGTCAGTGGCGTTAAAACAAATGACGAAATCTAAGCATGTAGAGCCAATAGGCGCGTGCTGGCGGACGCGGGTTCAATTCCCGCCGCCTCCACCACCTACCTAAATTCAGATGCTTCCATATAGGTCTGAATGACGCTGAAAAGCCCGCCCCGTGCGGGTTTTTTTGTGTCTGTATGCTTTCACATATACCCATACAGCATTGCGCACCGTGTATGCCTGTGTGTATGCTTTACGATATTGTGAACCAGAGGCATACAAGCATGAAACGCTCACAGATTAAGCGCCGCCCGCTGGCTGATACGGTATTGGCGACACTGGAACCAGAGGCCAAGGCATACAGGGAACTGGACGGCAGCGGCCTTTACTTCAGGGTGAAGCCCAATGGCTCCAAGTCTTGGGAACTGCGTTATAAGAAGCCAGACGGCAAGTGGTCGTGGATTGGCCTTGGAGGGTATCCAGAGACTAGCGGCAGCTTAGCGCGTGAGAAAGCCGACCAGCTTAGGGCAGACGCAGCGAAGGGAGAGAACCCCATCGTCTCCAAGCGTACAAGGGAAGCTGCAACCCTAGAGGCAGCTAACAGCACCTTTGAAGCGCTGGCGAGGGAGTGGCACACCAACAAGCGCCAGAACTGGACGGACGGCACCTCTACCCGCGTCATTGGCTCGCTGCAAAAGCACGTATTCCCCAAGTTTGGTAAGCGCCCTTTCACCGACATAACGCCGATGGAGTGGCTAGAGTTCCTGCGCAGCCTGGAAAAGACAGGCATCGTTGAGCAAACCAGCCGCATACGCGCTATCTGCCGGGAAGTGTACGACCTGGCGCTAGTGAGTGGGCGCATCCAGTACAACCCATTGGAGAGCCTGCATAAGCACCTGACCACCCGCCGAGCGGCCAACTATTCCCACGTTAGCCAAGACGAACTGCCCGCCCTACTTCGCGCCATTGGCTCTTATCCCCATGCTGAAGATGTACGCCTTGGCCTGATCCTGCTATCACGCCTCGCTGCCCGTCCTTCAGAGCTAAGGGAGGCCCGCTGGGAAGAGTTCGACCTAGACAAAGCACTATGGACGATCCCCGCCGAGCGGATGAAGCGCCGCCGGGAACATACCGTTCCACTACCCAAGCAAGCCATAGAAGCCCTTCAGAGCCTTCATCTACTGACCGGATACCAGCCCCTTCTATTCCCAGGACGCAGCGACAAAACAGCGCCACGCTCCAACACGGTATTCATCATGGCGCTACGTCGCCTTGGCTATGAGGGACGCCAGACCGCCCACGGCTTCCGGCACATCGCTAGCACGATCCTGAATGAGCACGGCTATAACGCTGACCACATTGAGGCCCAGCTATCACACGTTAAAGACGGTGTGGCAGGCGTCTACAACAAAGCACAGTACATCGAACAGCGCCGCGTAATGATGCTGTGGTACGCCGATCACCTGGACAACTTGCAGCGTGGAAACGTGGTGGAGATGAAACGGGCATGACAGAAAGTAATTGGTGGGCAAGCACACCGGGATGGGCCACCCGGCTCCCAACCCGCTTATCAGATACTTGGCGCTGGTTTGAAGCAGTGTGGTCTTACGATTATGGAGACCCGAGACAGCTTACTGAGCTGGTTCGGAGCGAGCCTATACCACCGGAATACACCAACGCGGTTGCAACAATAATTGCAGGTGAACGCTTACCTAATCGCAAGGCAGTAGCTAAAGCTAAAATACCTGCTAAAGAACGAGCGGAAACCGCTGTGTTAGTTTCAGTATGTCTTGGCATCCGCGATGAGGTGAAATATCGAGCATTCGATCCTGACCTAGACCCCGACAGGGAGCATGGAGTCGGCGCAGCGGCTGTAGCAAGTAGTATCGAACCAATAGAGCTGATGCGTAATGCTGACGAGCTTGGAAGAGAGTGTATTCAGATCGCTGCCGATGCATGGGGAGTAAGTACCGAAACTATTGAAAACCTAATACGCGAAGCCAAAACCAGACTAGCCGCTTGGCCTACTGTGTAGAACAACGGGCTTTGTACTACACGGGCAGTTTTTGGCGAACAATTGATATGTGAATAATTAGGTATGTACCCACGACGAGTGCATACCTATGAATATCGAAGCCCTACCCCAAGACCAAAAGCTAATCACCAAGCCCAATCTATGCCGCGCTATGGATATGACCCGTAGCGGCATCGACAAGTTGCTGAAGAATGACCCCGGCTTTCCCCGCCCTCTGAAGTTCAGTGATAGCCAGCAAGCACAATGCTACTTCCCTATTGCCGAGGTTAACGCCTGGCTAGATGCCAAGCTGGCCGAGCGAGGTGCAGCATAATGACCTTGCAACGCTCACCAATGCCGTTATATGCTTCAAGGGCTGGCGCAAAATCGTCAGCCGGGTTTAGCGGCCCGAATACTTCTAGGCGCACTAGCGCCCCCATTGACGGCGCTTTTTTAGTGCCCGTCAGTTATGGCGGCTGTGCGTGGGACACCTTCGGGTGTGCCGGTTTCCTAGAGTGCCGGTCCGCTAACCTGCGTACAGTCGCCCCCATTAGTTGTTTAGCGGCAACCGGGGACGACTCCACAACTCTAGGAGTCACACCCATGAAGCTATTCCCTACCCGCAATCCGTCTGCACGCGCCGCCGCCCATCGGGCAATGGCGAAATCTGCGCTGTTTTCAGACTCAAGCGCCGCCGTCCGGCTCAAGCGCTACAACCACTACATCGAAAAAGCCCGCGCCCTAGAGGCCGAGCAAGTCCATATTCGTCGTAGCCGTCTGATGAAGGCTTACGACACCTTACGCGCTGAAAACGCGGAGGTGAGCCAATGAGCCTATTCAAAATCACCTTCGCCCGCACTGGTCAAGAAACCGTCGTTGAAGCTACCGATTGGCGTGATGCTGTGCGCCAAACTGGCCGTAGTGACGCTTGCTATATCACCCACCACGAAAAGGCCGTTGTTCCGGTGGCTGCTTGGTTTGACGCCGATGTGCCGCAAGGTATCGGTGCCCACACCGTAGAGAGCGCGCTGGCTGGAGCTGTTGCCTACCTGGATTCTCAGGAGGTGGCCCAATGATGCCCATAGCCATTAACTGCGACCTACGCACCCGAACTATTCGCTTTCAGTTCACTAACCCGGATCGCTTCTTAACAGCCGAGCAGGCGCTTGCTAGCGGTTTAGTCAATCACCTTGAGTTCAAGGAGATGCAGCGCGAAGCCCAGGCATTTAGCAAGGAGACTGGCCTATGACTCCTCAAGATCAAACCTACCTGCTGAAAGCTGCCCTTACTGGGGACGTGCGCCAAATGGAACAGGCGTCCAAAATCCTCGCTGGCGTGGCGATGTTGCTGAACGACCATGACCTTGATGGCCTGAAACGTGAGGGACTGATTGAAACGCTGTGGCTGCTATCCAGCACCTTTGAGGAGCGCCGTGACTGGCTTCAAGAGGAGGGCTATT
>NZ_JBQSWC010000029.1:0-65294 GCF_052376775.1 Halomonas sp. AOP43-A1-21
GCCGCTGCATGTGCAAGGCTTTTTAGGCGCCTTTGAACGTACCGCAGAAAAGCAGGCCAAGCGGCTGCGCGTCTTAAATGAGTTTGAGGTGCCCATGGTGGGCATCGACCCGGCAATGACCCTGACCTACCGCCAGGAATACGTTAAAGCGCTGGGGGCCGACGCCGTGCCTGACGTCTTAATGCTTCAGGAGTGGCTGGCCACCCGGGTGAACACCTTGGCGCAGAGTCATCTTTCCCTGAGCGACCCCGGCTTTACGCTGCTGTCTCACTGCACAGAGAAGACCAATGCACCGGGCAGCCCGAAAGCATGGCAGCAGGTATTTTCCGCGTTTGGGCTCACGCTTGAGCTGGCAGCGACGGGCTGCTGTGGAATGTCAGGCACCTATGGCCATGAAACCCGTAACGCAGAAACGTCCAAAACGATTTATGCCCAGTCCTGGCAGCCGCAGGTGGACGCCCCCGGGAACGCGGGAAGACTGCTGGCGACGGGCTATTCGTGCCGAAGTCAGGTAAAGCGCTTTTCCCATATAAGCTTACAACATCCCTTTCAGGCACTATTAGCACAACTAAAATCGAACATTCCCTTTCACCGTAACAATATGCATAGAGAGCTGTGAAATGAACAACGCACTGTTTTTAGCTACCAATGATATCCGCGATCGTTTCTCCAAAGCCATGTCAGTGATGTACCAAACGGAAGTGCCCCAGTACGGCACGCTATTGGAGTTGGTCGAGCAGGTAAACCAGGAAACGCTTAGCCAGCAGCCAGCGCTACGCCGCCGCCTGGAAGCCCAGGGCGAGCTTGCGCGCCTTAGCGTAGAACGCCACGGGGCGATTCGCGTGGGCTCAGCCAAAGAGCTATCCATGCTGCGCCGCTTGTTTGCCGTGATGGGAATGTACCCGGTGGGCTATTACGACCTTTCTGAAGCTGGGGTGCCGGTTCACTCCACAGCGTTTCGTCCGGTTGAGGATGACGCGCTGGCCTGCAACCCGTTTCGCGTTTTTACCTCGCTGCTGCGTCTGGAACTCATCGAGAGCGAGACGCTGCGCCAGCGTGCCGAAGAAATTCTGGCCAAGCGGGATATTTTCACGCCCGCCGCTCGTGAGCTTATTGAGCGTTTTGAAACCCAGGGCGGATTAACCTCTGAAGAGGCGGATCAGTTCGTCAAGGAGGCCTTGGAAACCTTCCGCTGGCACCAGGATGCCACGGTCGACCTGGACACCTACCAGGCGTTGAGCGATGAACACCGTCTGATTGCCGATGTGGTGTGTTTTCGCGGGCCGCATATCAACCATTTAACGCCGCGCACGTTGGATATCGACGAAGTTCAGCGCCGTATGCCAAGCGTTGGCATGAACCCGAAGGCAGTCATCGAAGGCCCGCCGCGCCGTGAAGCGCCCATTTTACTCCGCCAGACAAGCTTTAAGGCATTAGAAGAATCGATTCGCTTTGCAGGCGATGCCCAAGGTACGCATACTGCCCGCTTTGGCGAAATCGAGCAGCGCGGCATGGCGCTCACGCCGAAAGGGCGCGCGCTTTACGATCAGCTGCTTAATGAAGGGCGTAAACAAGCCGCGGGGCTTGATAACAACGCCCACCAGGCGGTTATGGACAAGGTATTTGCCGCCATGCCTGATAGCGATGAAGCAATGCGCCGAGAAGACCTGGCTTACTTTCACTACCACCTGACAGAGGCCGGTAAAGCCGCTTCAGGCGGTGTCAATGCTGATATCGACGCCTTGATCGCTCAAGGGCTGGTGGAAGCGCAACCGATTACCTATGAAGATTTCTTGCCGGTTAGTGCGGCAGGTATCTTCCAGTCAAACTTAGGCGGAGGCGAGAACGCAGCCTATGCGGGTAACGCCAATCGGGATGCTTTTGAAGAGGCGCTAGGTGCTCAAGTGACCGATGAACTGGCGCTTTATGCCGAACGGGAACAGGCTTCTAAACAGCATGTGTTGGCCCAAATGAGCTCCACTGCATCCGTATGAGGCGCCATGCTAACAGTATGCGCCCTTAAGGGCGCATACGGCTAATGTAGCTTGGATTAGATCAGTACTCTTAAGCACTGGCCCGCATGATATAGCGCAAAGCCACTTTCATAAGCACAGCGCCATAGCGGGCGCGCTTTGATTTGCTTGGGCTGTGAAATTGGCAGGGGCAGCAGGCTATCGTCGCCACTGGCTATGTAGTGGGCAAAGCCTTCACCCACAACGGTACCCGTAGTCACACCACGCCCGTTATAGCCTGTCGCTGCTAGAATGCCGGGGGCTGGCTCAAACAGGCGCAGCGTATGGTCAGGCGTAAACGCGATCTTACCCGTCCATGTGTAGTCCCAACGTACTTTGCCAAGCGCTGGGAAGTAATGATTCTGAATGGTATCCGCCCAGCAACTAAGATAACTAAGTGGCTTACCTTCGCCCTTACCCAGACTGCCAAGCAGCAGCCGGCCCTCCTTATCACGGCGTATGCTACTTAGCACGGTACGGGTATCCCAGGCGCCTTGGCGCTCGGGAAGAATTGCATCGGCAGCATCACCGCTTAGCGGTTCTGAAGCAAGCTGGTAGTAGTGACCAATAAAAAAATGTTTGCGAACCTGGTTCCAGGCATCTTCTGTGTAAGCATTTGTGGCTATGACGACTTTATCGGCCGTTACGCTACCGTTGTGAGTCAATACGCGCCAACGGTCTCCTTGTCGCTCAATGCCCGTAACACCGCTTTGGCAGTAAAGCGTAGCCCCCAGATTATGAGCGGCACGGGCAAGCCCACGTGTATAAGCGCAGGGGTTTAGCGTGCCTGCCCGCTTATCCAGCAGCGCCGCTTTAATTTTTGCTGTCCCGGTGATCTGCTCGCAGGCGTCACCGGTTAATAAGGTAACGGGGGCGCCACGGTTTTGTAGCTGATCCCGGCGACGTTCAAGCTCTTGGCCTCCTTTGGCATTATGGCCAAGATGAAGTGTGCCTTCTCGTGTCGGGTCACACTGAATGCCGTAACGTTCAATAGTCTCGAACACTTTGGCGGGAGCACCGCCCAGCACGGTATTCGCACGCTCGCCTTTCTCTGCACCCAGAGCGGCTACGATATCGTCGGGTGGAATCCAAAGCCCTGCATTGACTAAGCCAACATTGCGCCCTGACCCACCGCTGGGGATATCCCCTGCCTCTAATAGCGTCGTTTTGATACCTTTTTCTGCCAAATGAAGCGCTGTGGAAAGGCCTGTTATACCTCCGCCCACCACGCAGACAGTCGCTTCTTCATGGTGGCCGAGTGACGGGTATTGGAAAGGCTCTTCTGTGCTTGTTTGCAGCCAAAGGCAGCGCTCGGAGAGGGCGGTTTGCATTTTATAATATCTCCTGAAAAAAGCGCAGGCCGGCTCAAGGGCCGACCTTGTTTGTTACGCTGTTGGTTGAGAGGAGAGCGTCGTTTTGGAGGGGGCGGCGGCATCCTCGTGGGGAATAAAACGGCCGGTTAACCCCCAAAGTAGGCCGAACAAGGGAGATAACCAGCAAGCAAAAGCGAAAGGCGCATATGCCAAGGTGGGGACACCGATGGTGGATGCCACAAAACCGCCGCCCATATTCCAGGGAATCAAGGGAGATGAAAGTGTGCCGTTATCCTCGATCGCGCGTGAAAGCGTTGATGTTTTATAACCCATCGCTTGATATTGCCCTTTCAGTAAGCGGCCTGGCAGTACTAGCGTGGTATAGACATCCCCGATGATGGTGCTGACCGCAAGGGTGGTGCCCGAACTTGTTGCGATCAGGCTAAAGCGCCCTTTAATCAAGCGCATCAACTGTTTAATAATTGCATCTACGGTGCCATAGGCCTCCAGCATGCCAGCAAAACCTAAGGCAAAGAACGTTAAAGTAACGACCCACGTCATTGAGAGTACGCCACCACTGCTTAACAGAGCATCAATCGCGGTATTGCCAGTGTTACTGCTAAAGCCATTTTGCATGGCATCAAATACTGCGTGCAGGGTTTCTCCCTGAACGCCAATCGCAACCAGCCCGCCTAGCGCTGCCCCGGTGAAAATAGTGGGGAAGGGTGGAAACTTGGCAAGTGCCAGGGCGATAACGACACACGGTGGAATCAGGGTTACCCAGGAAAGGGTAAAAGTGTCGTCCAAAGCTTGACGAAATGTGGCTATATCGGTGCTGTGCTCGAACTGTCCGCCATAGCTGGCACCCAGCCAGATATACAAAATAAGTGCTATCAACATGGCCGGCACGGTAGTCGCCATCATGCTGCGTATGTGCGTCCATAAATCTGTCTCACACACAGCTGGCGTTAAATTGGTGGTTTCTGACAAAGGCGACATTTTATCGCCAAAGAACGCGCCGGATACCAATGCCCCACCGGTCAAATACATGGGAATGCCGAGGCCCTCTCCGATCCCCATTAGGGCGAGCCCAAGGGTGCCGATAGTTCCCCAGGAGGTGCCTGTAGCAAGTGATACCAAAGCACTTACCAAGCAGGTAGCAACGAGAAAATACGATGGGGAGACAAGTTGGAAGCCATAGTACATCAGCGTTGGTACCGTGCCAGAAAGAATCCAAGTGCCGATAACCATGCCAACTGCCATGAGAATAAAAATCGCAGGTATACCTAGTTTGACTACCTCAAGCATCGAGTTTTCCATTCTTTGCCAGGGTACGCCGCGAATGCGCCCACAAAGCGCGCAAATCATAATGCCGAAAGCCAATGGGATGTGGGGGGTGAAGTCTGAGAAAACAAAAAACTGCAAAATCAAAATAGCAGTGGTGGCAAGGAGCGGTAATATTGCCATCACTAAACCCGGCGTCGGGCCGATTTGGACATCGTCACGCATAAATCACCTTCTTTTTATTTTATCGTGAGGGCCCGACAAGTGAGGGCCCTCAATAGCGAGAGGTTTAGTCGAACTTAATTCCTTGAGCCAAAGGCAGTTCTCGAGAGTAATTGACGGTGTTTGTCTGGCGACGCATATAGCTTTTCCAAACGTCAGACCCTGATTCGCGGCCGCCACCGGTTTCTTTCTCGCCGCCAAAGGCGCCACCGATTTCAGCGCCGCTCGGGCCAATATTAACGTTGGCAATACCGCAGTCACTGCCTACCGCAGATACGAACGTTTCAGCTTCGCGTACGTCGGTAGTGAAAATGCATGATGACAAACCCTGGGGAACATCGTTATTAGTGGCAATTGCTTCGTCCAACTCTTTGTAGGTAAGTACATACAGAATGGGGGCAAAAGTTTCATGTTTCACCAGCGAATTTTGCTCGGTCATCTCAACGATCGCCGGAGCAACGTAGTAGCCGGCATCGCTACCGGCAATCTCCACACGATCACCGCCAAACACCTCAGCGCCATGCTCGCGCGCTTTGGCCAGCACGCTCTGCATGGCGTCAAAAGCTTGGTGGTCGATCAGCGGTCCAACTAGATTGCCTTTAAGTGGGTTGCCAATGGTAACGGCGCTATAGGACTTCTTCAGTCGGGATAGCACTTCGTCTTTAATGGATTCATGCACAACCAGGCGGCGCAGGGTAGTGCACCGCTGGCCAGCAGTGCCTACTGCTGAAAACAGAATTGCACGGGTTGCCATATCCAGGTCCGCGCTTGGGGCGAGCACCATGGCGTTATTACCGCCCAGCTCAAGAATGCTACGGCCAAAACGTGCTGCCACCTTGGGACCTACTTCACGGCCCATGCGCGTGCTGCCAGTGGCACTGATAAGAGCAATACGAGGGTCATCCACCAACTGCTCACCAGCTTCTCGCTCGCCAATAATCACTTGGCTTAGGTGCTTGGGAGCATCGTCACCAAACTGCTCAATAGCGCGATCCAGTAGTGCCTGACAGGCTAGTGCGGTTAAGGGGGTTTTTTCTGATGGCTTCCAAAGCAAACTGTTGCCACAAACCAGGGCGAGTGCAGCATTCCATGCCCAAGGAGCTACCGGAAAATTGAAGGCCGTAATCAGTCCAATCGGACCTAGGGGATGCCAGCTTTCACGCATATGGTGGCCTGGTCGCTCGGAAGCGATGGTCAGACCGAACAGTTGTCGTGACTGACCAACGGCAAGGTCGCAGATATCGATCATTTCCTGCACTTCGCCAAGCCCTTCCTGCAAAATCTTGCCGCACTCCCATGTTACTAGTTCACCCAGTGCTTCTTTATGCTGGCGTAGTTGATCGCCGAATAAACGAACTAGCTCGCCGCGGCGGGGAGCAGGAACACTTCTCCAGGCAAGAAAGGCTTCTTCTGCGTTGGCAATCGCTGTATCCACTTCGCTTTGTGAGGCCACTTTTAGGCGTCCAATTTCACTGCCATCGACTGGCGTGGTCACCACAAGATCTCCGCCTTGATATTGATGAGTTGCCACGCCCATTTTTTCCATTAGAGAATGAATCATTCTTATACCTCGTATTATGTTTTGAATCGCATGGATGTGATGCCAGTATTGCTAGGCTTTGAGCAAGCGTTCAAACGATGATTAAGAAAAATATCATTCTTTTTTTTCATTAAGTGGGGTTGGCATGCGCCGTAATCATTTGCCGTCTTTAACGGCTTTGCACTGTTTTGAGGCAGCTGCACGGCACCTTAGCTTTACTCGTGCGGCAGATGAATTAAGCCTGACGCAAAGCGCGGTAAGTAAGCAGGTCGCGCAACTTGAAACTACTTTGCTACACCCTTTGTTTCGGCGAGTGAGAAAGCGCCTTCACCTGACGCCGGAAGGTGCTGTGTACCTAGGTGAGGCGCGTAAAATTTTGGCTCAGGTAGAGATGTCGACACGCTATATGCAGTCGTACGGGGTGGAATCAGACGTGCTCAATGTGGCAACTTTGCCAACCTTTGGAGCACGTTGGCTAATCCCACGGTTGAATGGGTTTCGCCATCAGCACCCCTCTATCAATCTCAATATTTCCAATCGCTCAGAGCCATTCGATATGCAAAAAGAGCGTATTGAAGTGGCTTTCTTTTTTGGCCACGGGGTATGGCCGAGGGCGGAGTGCATTAAACTATTGGACGAGGAGCTGGTTCCTGTTTGTGCACCTTCGACGATTAAGCAAAAGGGAGTGGATACCCCCTTGGCACTAACTGGTTTGGTGTTATTACAGGTGTCCACTCGCCCCGAGGCGTGGCACGAATGGTTCGACGCGCAGTCGCTCTATACGGAACACAGTTATCACGGCCCGCGATTTGATACGTTTTATATGGCATTACGCGCAGCGCGTGCGGGCTGCGGTGTGGCGCTGGTACCGAAATTTCTAGCTCAAGAAGAGCTTGACGAAGGCAAACTGATTATTCCTTGGCAATTCTCGTTAAAAAGCAAGGATGCTTACTACATGGCATATCCAGAACATATGACGGAACTTTATAAAGTACGCGTTTTTATCGAGTGGATTTGCCAGCGTTTGGATTAATAGCGGCACTGGCCGTAATGTGCTCGACGAAGCGGCGTACTTTACCCAGTTCACCCAGGTGCTCAGGGTAAACAAGATAATACGCGCTCTCGCTGTATAACCGATGCGGCCAGGCGAGTACAAGGCGCTCGGCGGCCAACTCTTCATCCACGGTAAAGTGTGGCACTAAAGCAACGCCCCCACCTGCCATGGCGGTGCGTACCAGCATGGGGAAGGTTTCAAAACGAGTGCCGTGGTAGCTGCGATCAGTGGTGATCTGTTGTCCTGCAAACCAGTGGTGCCAGGCATCCGGGCGGGTAGAAAGGTGAAGTAGTTGCAGCTGGGCCAAGTCACTCGCAGTATGGATAGGGTGTTGAGCCAGAAGCGATGGAGCGGCAACCGCGACCATCTCCTCATCTACCAGTTTATGGCAAGCAAGATTAGGCCAACTACCGTGACCATAAAACAGCGCAATATCGATATCTTGTTGTTCAAGGGCAAAGTCTTCAACCCTGTCGTGAAATTCCAGGCTAATGCCCGGGTTTGCAGCTAAAAAGGGGGGCAGCTTGTCCGCTAGCCAACGGCTGCCAAAGCTTGGCAAAGTGGCCACTTTAAGCACTTCGCTATTGCCGCTATAAGTCATGATGGCGTGAGTCGACATCTCTATCTGGGCGAGTACCTTGCGTACGTCGCTTAAGAAGATGGCGCCCTCTGGTGTCAGCACAAGCGTGCGTCTTACGCGGCGAAACAGCTTATGCTGCAGCGTAGATTCAAGGTGGGCGACCTGCTTGCTGACCGCACTCTGGGTCAGGCTTAACTCATCGGCCGCCCGGGTAAAGCTCATATGGCGCGCCGCCGCCTCGAAACACTGCATGGCGGCGGTTGAAGGAAGGTTGCGTGAGGCCAAGGGGGATGCTCCTGATAACCTGTGAATCACCCCGGCAGCCAAGCACCGGGGTAATGTTGAGGTGATCATAACTCATGAAGCGAGTGGCTGAGCATCCTGGAAAGCATCCTTTCGACGTGACTGCCACCAGCCAATGGCTGCCATGGCAATCAGTCCTAAGCCGCTGGTCATTAGTTCAGGGACGACCATGGCAAGCCCGGCGGCCAAGAGCACTAGACGCTCCCATACGTGGGAGTCGCGAATAAAGTAACCCAGTAATGCGCTGCTGACGCCCATGATGCCGAGTAGTGAGAAGGCCAACGCACTGATCAACCCAATCGGTGTCGGGTCGACCAATACCAGCATAGGATTATAGATAAATGCGTAGGGGATGATAAAGGCCCCTATGGCCAATTTAACGGCGGTAAAGCCGGTCTTCATCGGATTAGCCTGAGCGATGCCTGCGCCGGCAAAGGCCGCCAAGCACACTGGCGGGGTGATATCCGCGATGATGCCGAAATAAAACACGAACAGGTGTACTGCCATGGGGGGCAGGCCAAACTCGTTGATCAGCGCTGGTGCCGCGATGGTGGCCGTCACCACATAGTTGGCCGTGGTGGGTAGGCCCATGCCCAGCACAATGCAGGCGACCATGGTGAACAGCAGGGCAAGTATCAACACGCCGTCTGCTAGACTGATGATACCGGCTGCAAATTTCGCCCCCATGCCGGTCATGCCCACGACGCCTGCAATGATGCCTGCACACGCGACGGCGGCAATGACCGGCAAGGCCACGCGAGCCCCCTGTTCAAAGATATTGAGAACGCCTTTCAAGGTAGGTCGCGTCTCTTTACGCACCAGGCTCACCGCAAAGGCACAGGCGATACCCAGCAAGGCCGCCCGCTGAGCCGTAAACCCGATGCTGATCGTGGTCACGATAACCAGCAGCGGCAACAGCATGTAGCCTTTTTCCAGCAGCAGTTTACGCTTGCTGGGCAACTGGTCCTTGGGAAGCCCCAGGATACGGTGGCGCTTGGCTTCAAAGTGGACGCCAATAAAAATACCGGTGAAATAGAGAATGGCCGGAATCAACGCGGCAAACATGATCTCCCGGTAAGAGACCCCCACATACTCCACCATGATGAAGGCAGCCGCCCCCATCAGCGGCGGCATGATTTGCCCGCCGGTTGAGGCTGAGGCTTCAATGGCGCCTGCGACTTCAGGCTGGAAGCGAGCATTCTTCATCATCGGGATAGTGAACGAGCCCGAGGCAACGGTATTACCGATTGAGCTTCCGGAAATCATGCCTTGTAGTGAGCTTGCCATGACGGCTGCTTTCCCTGCTCCGCCGGTAAAACGGCCGGTGGCAGCAAACGCCAGATCGTTAAAGAAGCGGCCCACGCCGGTATGCATCAATACCACGCCGAAGAATAGAAACAGGAAGATAAAGCGCGCCGATATTTGCAGCGGTGTGCCAAATACCCCGCTTTCTCTAAACCATAAATATGGCGAGATCTGCTCAAGGGCAAAACCCGGATGCGAGAGTAAAGGACTCGGAATCAAGTTGCCAAACAGCGCGTATAGAATCGCTAACGTAGCCATGATGACAATGGGCATGCCAACGGTACGGCGGGTTGCCTCCAGAACAAACAGTACGCCGAGCACGGCTATGGTGAGATCAAACGTAGAGTAGCCGGTAATCCGGGCGCGCAGCACCTCTTCATAAAAAATGATTTTATAATAGGCTGCAAAGGTTGCCGCGAAGGCCAGTACGATGTCGTACCAGGGAACACCATGGCGAGGGCCAGTGCCACGTGTGGCAGGAAATAGGATGAATATCATCCCAAGGGCCATGCCGAGGTGAACCGCGCCTTGCTGCTGCGAAGGAAGCGTGCCGAAATACGCGGTGTATAGATGGAAGCAGGTGAGGGATACGCCCATCAGGGTAATGAGCCAAGCCCATTTGCCTAATTGGAGCGGCGAGCGTATCTGCGACTCGCGATCATATTTCTCTAATAGCGATGCTTCGTCAGGAGTTTTTTTTTTATCCACGTTTAAGCCTCATGCGGATGACGCCGCTGGTTTACCCAGCGGCGGGAAGGGATCACAAATTAATTGGCCAGGTCGCCCAGACTTTCGATCTCGGAGCGGTCACGAGTGACAATCTGGATGACTTCCGGGTAGATATGCCCGATGAATGCGACGTTATCGATAGCACCACCGTCGAACTCACCACGGCCTGCAACGGCGTCTTGCGCCGGGGCGTGAACCGTCATCCCCAGGTCCATATTGTTATCGCGGATGCTGACCAGGTTCTCGATGGAGGCACCGGTTTCGATATTGGTAAAATTCTGGCCATCCAGGTAACGATTCCAGATAGTCGCCATTTCGCCACCCAGTGGGTAATAAGTACCGCCTTGGCTACCGGTGCCCAGAACGAATTCACTTTTCGGTTCGATATCACCAAGCTCTGCCACGGGGTTATCGACCGTCAGCCCTTGCTCCTCATAGTAGCGCTTGGCACCAGGATGAATCGGCAGGCCTTCAGAGCCGTTCAAGGCATTTTCCAGGGTCATGAAGGCTGACTGAGCGTGTGTATTCTCTTCAGCGTGTTCATGCATCAAACGCGCCAGCTCATAGCCGAGTTCTTCATCAATCGTCTGGGTATTGCCGACCAAGACAGCGTAGGCCGTGATGGTTTCTACATCCTGGTCCTGAAAGTCGTAGCTACCTGCGGGAATCGTGAAACGCTTATAGGCACTATTGGCTTCTATGTAGTCGATCGCCTCGTCACTTAGACCCAATAGTCGAGCGTCACCGCTTGAAGCCTGCAGGTTTTCAATACTACCTGAAGGCAAACCAAGAATGCCGATCGAAATATCAATGTTGCCATCTTGTACGCCATCAAGTGCAGCGCCAAAGCCCTCTTGATACGTGCTGTATTTGTCCTTGCCTATACCGTAGGCATCAAACAGCAGTTGGGAAACGCTTTGCGTTGTACTGGCAGGAGGCCCAATAGCGATATTAGGCTTACTGTCGCTACTACATCCCGCTAGTAAAAGACCAGCACTTAAGCCACAGCAGACCTTGGACAGGTAAGGTTTCATATTAACTCCTGCTAATAAAATTATTTTTAATAATTCAGATGCGCCCATAGCTCGATCAAGTCTTCGCTTTATGAGTGAAGAGTGACTAAGCGGAAAAGAGAGCGGAAAATAGACTGGCTATTGTTCACACACACGGGGCAGCAGACAAAAGAAATTAAGTTGCGTATGCATTCCATTTTCTCATAGTCAGAGTGAGAATTGCTTGTCAGCTAATTACAAAAGCACCATTTACATGAAATTAAATTTCATAAGTTACTTATAACTAGGGGAGCGGCGTAGCTTAACTCTGTAAAATGCTAGTTAAAATTAGCATTGTTTGTATTCAATGTGGGAATGCATGGCCTCATACAATAAGGCCATGCACATCACATTCAGATGAGAAAGATTTACCAGAGTCGCTAGCTGTCAATAATGCCCTGCTCCCGGGCCATGGCGAACGCCGCTTTCGGGCCATCCCAAAGGGAGGGCAGCAGAATCAAAGATACCGGCACGGCGGTAATCACGATGAATTGCTGGAGTGCGGCGATCTGGCCTTCACGCATGGCCAGCAGCACCGCGGCCATGATCGTCATGGTCACGCCCCAGAAGGCGCGTAGAAACGGGCTGGGCTCATCGTGGCCCGCACCGACCATGGCAATGGAGTAACTCATGGAGTCGCCGGTGGTGGCCACGAAGATGGTCGTCAGCAGCAGGATTGCCAGCGCCATCCAGGTACCGCCAGGCAGCGCCTGGGCCAAGGTGAGCGTGGCGATATCGAACTGAAAGTTCGTCAGCGCATCGGTCAGTTCGATCACGCCGGTCAACTGGTAGTAGATGCCTGAGCCGCCCAGCAGTGTGAACCAGACCGTGGTGGCGATGGGGGCGATGACCGCCACGGCCAGAATCATCTCGCGAATGGTACGCCCGCGCGAGATGCGCGCTACGAAGATCGCCATCAAGGGCGCAAAGGCGATGAACCAAGCGTAGAAGAACACGATCCACCACTGCATCCAATCCGCCGGCGAGGTTTCCGCGGTGGCGGTGACCATCTTGAAGAAGTTGTCCAGGTACGTGCCCATGCTGGCAAAGTAGCTGTTGAACAGAAACAGCGTCGGCCCGAACAAGAAGATGACCGCGCCGATGCCCAGCGCCAGCATGACATTGAAGCGGCTCAAGAGCTGCATGCCCTTGTGTACACCGCTGACCGCTGAAAGCACGTACACCATACCCAGGGTCGCCAGAACCAAAAGCCGGGTAACGAAGGTGTTAGGCAGCCCGAACAGCACCTCAAGGCCATGGCTGACCTGGGTCGCCAGAAAGCCGACCGGACCGACGGTGCCCGCTACCACTGCCAATACGCAGCAGGTATCCACGACGCCACCCAGCGGGCCACGCATTACGCGCTCACCGAATAACGGGTAGAGCAGGGTGCGTGGTTGCAGCGGCTGGCCTTTCACGTAGTGGGCGTGGGCCAGCACGATTGCGGTGAGCGACCCCAGAATTGCCCAGCCGACGAATCCCCAGTGGGTAAACGACTGCGCGAGCGCGCCAGGCACTGCGGCGGCCACACCCGGGTCGGTATCGAAGGTGGGCGGCACGTTCACGAAGTGATAGATCGGCTCACCGGCGGCGAAAAAGACACCACCACCGCCCAGCAGCGTACACAAGATGATCGAAAGCCACTTAAAGGTGCTCAGTTCCGGTGCATCCAGGTTGCCGATCTTGGCGTTGCCGGCTGGCGTCAGCGCAAGCCCGATGGCGATGAAGAACGTCAACAGCATCAGAAACTGGAAGTAGGTACCGAAGGTCAGCGCGCTCCAGGCAAAACCCTGGCTGATCGAGTCAGCGACAAGGTCCAGATCGTAAAAGGAAAGCGCTAGAAAAAGCACGATAAAGCCAATGCTTAACGTGAGTACGATGGGGTCGCCAAGCGAAGAATGCTTATAGCTTTCAGCATCGGAGATTGGTTGGTTCATCAATAAGAACACCTTGGTGGAACATGAGGAAACAGCGCAAATGCGGAAAGCGCAGCAAAAAAAAAGCGCCATTCATTGAATGGCGCGAGGACAGGAAACTGGCGCTAGTATATCGTGCGACTAGACCAAAGTCGAACGTGATTGGATTGGATGCTTAAATATGGGAGCTTAAAACAAGGCAATGCACCATACTGGAGCGATGAAAAAAACAAAGCCGGTGTTAATATTGGCTGGCCAGCCAACATAAGTGTTGCTTTGACTACCAGTGATAAAGTAGCGAGGCGCTGGTGGTGTTATCGGTGCGTTCGCTGGCGTCGTCCGGCGGCTGAGAATTGTGTTTAATTTCATGGGACAAGCGTAGCGACATACGCGAGTTGAGCCTGGCGGTGAGCGCTGTCAGTGATCTGCCCGTGATGTTTTGCTGGGTGTACTCCACCGACATTTCCTGCTCGATATCAGCGTAATCCGAAAAGCCCCAGTGATAGGCCAAGGCGGTATAGGCAACCGCAAGCTGTTCGTTATCAGCGTCGCGCAAGCGGTCATTCCGGTAGCCTGGGCCTGCCTCAAGCGAAAGAGAATGGCGCGAGCCTTCTAACAGCTGGCGGCCATAACCGCCGATCACGGAAAGCTGCTGGTCGTAACCCGCAAAGCGATCTTTCTCCCAGCGGGCAAAGCCGAACACGTAGTGTGGGCCGTTGAAATCATAGCGCTCGCGGCCAGCTACCAGATACTGCTCGGCGCTGGTTTCGCCATCCTTGCTCACGTTACGCACCTCGCCGCGCAGCGAATGTATAAAATCGCCGGTCAGCCAGGTCAAGCGGGACTTGCCAATCAGCGTCTGACTATTGGTGTTACCGGAAAGGTGGGTAAAGCCAAGTTCAGCGTCGCCGCTAAAAATCGGTGCGTCGTCGGTGGGTGGCGGGGGCGCATAAAAAGGATTAGCGGCCGCCGGACTGGCAAGCATAAGACTTAAATAAGTAGTGCTGATAAACAGACAGCCGTTCGACGAAATAACGCGTTTAAATATGCTGAACACCCAACGCCTCCCTGAATGACATAAAAGATGGCGATTAACGCCCCCTTGCTGCGCATGTCATAATGACGTTGTCGCGCATTTTGAGTTCCGCCATGACTGATACCCGCCCCCGTACCTTAGCTGAATTACAGCGCTGGCGCCGTACTCGTGCGAAACGTCGCTGGTATAAACGTAGCTTTCGTTTGCAGGTAATGCTGTTGGTGGGGTTACTGCTGGCCGGCATGCTACTGGCTCAAGGTACATATCTCAATCACCGCAAAGCAGAGATTATCAGCCACCAGATGGGCGAGCGGGCATTGGCGGTTGCAAAAACGGTGGCGGGCATGCCGCAGATTGTAAATGCGTTTGCCACGCCTGACCCGGCGCTGATCATTCAGCCACTTGCAGAGCGAGTGCGTATAGAAACTGGCGCGCGCTATGTGGTGGTCGGCAATGCGCAGTCGATTCGCTATTCACACCCTGTCACAGAGCGACTTGGCGAGGCGATGGTGGGCGGGGATAACGACCAGGCGCTTATTTATGGTCAGTCCTACGTGTCCGAGGCGACCGGCACATTGGGGACCGCTATGCGCGGTAAAACCCCGATTTGGGATGAAGAGGGCAATATTATCGGACTCGTTTCCGTCGGCTTTATGATGGACCGGGTAGAGATGGATGTTGCGCGTTACACCAGCTTCGGCTGGGCGCTCGTCGCGCTGATGATTGCTTTGGGCTTTGCCGGTGCGTATTGGTTATCCCAGCACCTTAAGAAGGTGATTCTAGGCCTGGAGCCTTATGAAATCGCCCGGCTGGCAATGGAAAAAGAAGCCATCTTGCAGTCCATTCACGAGGGTATCCTGGCGGTTAATCGCGATGGCTATATTACTCTTGTGAATCAACAGGCCAGACGTTTTCTCAATCTGCCCGATGAGCATGTCATGCTGGGCCAGCCGATTCAGGATGTGGTGCCCAACACCCGCCTATTGGAAGTGCTCAAGCACGGCGAGCAGGAGTTTGATCAGCAGATGTGGCTGGGTGACCACCCGGCGGTGGTTAACCGGGTGCCCATTCTGCATGAGGGAGAAATCGAAGGCGCGGTGGCCACGTTTCGAAGCCGTCGGGAAATCATCGACCTTTCCCAGGCGCTCACCCAGGCAAGCCGGGATGTGGATATGTTGCGTGCCCAAGCCCATGAGTTCTCCAATAAGCTCTATACCATTTCCGGGCTCCTTCAGCTTGAGCGCATTGACGAGGCGCTGGCGCTCATTCATCAGGAAACCGAGCGGGCGCAGGCACAGATGAGTTTCTTGATGCGCAATGTCGCCGATACGGTGCTCAGCGGTACACTGTTGGGTAAACTTACCCGGGCACGTGAACTGGGCGTGACGCTTGAGATCGACGAGCAGAGCTCGCTCTCCTGCCCGCTGACCCCGACCGGGCAGGAAGTCATGATGAGTGTGGTCGGTAACCTGCTGGATAATGCCTGTTACGCCGCGCTTAACGGCCCTAATAGCAGCGCGCCCAGCGTACGACTGTTTTTCACTGATTTGGGTGAGCAGTTGCTGATTGAAGTAGAGGATAATGGTCCAGGCGTACTCCCCGAGCATGCCGAGTCGGTGTTCCAGGAAGGCTTTTCTACTAAAGCGGGCAAGCATTGCGGCATCGGCTTGGCGCTGGTGGCAAGGCTTTGCCGACAGCATGGTGGTGCCGTAACGCTTGAAGAGAGCGAGCTGGGCGGCGCCTGCTTTATTGCAGTGCTGGACCGCTCACTGTGCGCTGAACCTGATGCGCCCTAAGCATAATAATGACGCCCGTAAAAGGAGTGAGCATGCCTGCAACCCAATACGGCATTCTGGTTGTCGAAGACGATTTTCGCATCGCCGACATCCACAAGACCTTCATTGAGCAAAGTGATGCCTTTCACGTAGTGGGTATGGCGCGCAATGGCAGCGAAGCCAAAGCCCTGATGGCCGAGCATGCTGACCATATCCATTTGATCTTGTTGGATGCCTATCTGCCGGATGTAGAGGGGCTAGAGCTTCTATGGGCCATTCGGCGCGACTATGTGCATGTGGATATCGTGATGGTGACCGCTGCACGCGAGGTCGACACCATCGGTGAAGCGCTGCGCTGTGGTGTTTTTGACTACCTGATCAAGCCCATCGAAGCCTCTCGAATGCACCAGACGCTCATGCGTTTTCAGCGTGAGCGCGAAGCGCTGGCCAATCAAAATGAAATGAACCAGGATGAGCTGGATCAAGTATTGGCACGCTTGATGCCTGACGCCAGCCCCCGCACGCCGGTGGGCAGTTTGCCCAAGGGGATTGATCGATTAACGCTGCGCAGCGTGATCGACGCATTGACGATCTCGTCGCTGCCGCTAACGGCGATGCAGGTGTCTAAAGCCATGGGCGCAAGCCGCTCGACTGCCCGCCGCTATCTGGAATTTCTGGTCGCCGAGCAGAGCGTGGCTGCTGAGCTAGGTTATGGCGATGTGGGGCGTCCCGAGCGCCGCTATCGCCTACTTGAGCGGGGCCGGGAGTGGATGGACACATTATAAATTCTATTTACAAGCCCTATTTATAAACCCAGTGCGTGAGCATAATGAACAAAACGCTCACAATGCACTTTTTGTTCTTTATGTTCACAAACTTGTCGGCAAGGGGCGACCTCTTCTAACGTTCGCGGCGTAACCACGAAATAATAACAGTGGACCACACAACAACATATATATGTGGAGAACGCCAAATGACCTCGCTTTCCTTGAAGCGCTTAGCCGTAATTGCCCTACCGATGGCCGCTCTGGCGGGTATGAGTGTCACTGCCCAGGCTCAGGAGTGGACGCCGAGCAAATCGATTGAGTTCGTTGCCCCCGCCAACCCGGGTGGCGGCTGGGATACGCTGGTGCGCACCATGTCGCGTGTTATTCAGCAAGAAGAACTGGCTGACAAGAACTTTGCCGCAATCAACGTACCTGGCGGTGGTGGTGCGGTGGCCTGGGCGCAAATCGCTCGTGATAGCGGTAACCCACACAAACTGTTTGCTACTAGCCCACCAGTGATTCTGGTTCCGCTTGCCGGTGCGTCGCGCTACGATCACACCGACTTCACCCCGGTGGCACGCATCAATACCGATTACTCGATCATTCTGGTAGCCGCAGACTCTGAATATCAGGATCTTAACGATCTGTTTGCGGCACTCAAAGAGAATCCCCGCCTGAGCGTGGGCGGCGGCAGTGCGCCGGGCTCGATGGATCATATTTCTGTCGCAGGCCTTGCTTCGGCAGCTGGCCTTGATGCTTCAAGCATTAACTATATTCCGTTCTCAGGCGGTGGCGATGCCATGACCAACCTGATGGGCGGGCATATTGAAGCGGTCATTACCGGTGCGGGTGAGTCGGTGGGCCAACTGGGTGAGGGCAGTCAACTGCGCGCCCTGGGCGTATCTTCCGAAGAGCGTCTGGGCGGTGGATTAGCTGACGTGCCGACCTACCAGGAACAAGGTATCGATTACACCTTCGACATCTGGCGTGGCGTGATGGGCACCCCGGATATGCCCGAAGAAGCAGTTGCCTACTACGAAGATCTGTTCGCTGAAATGCTCGAAACCGATGCCTGGCGTCAGGCAAGCGACCAGTTAGGTTGGATCGATGCCTATCAGAACAGCGAAGAATTTGGTGTCTTCCTTGATGAGCAGCAAGAGCAGTTCAGCAGCGTGCTGAGCGACCTTGGCCTGCTGCGCCAATAAACACCCTATAGAGCAATGCTGTGTTATCCCAGCGGCCAATGTGCCGCTGGGTGCGTCTGTTCGTGACGTCCCTGTCCGAAACGACTGGGCGTGTGCTCCCGGAGAATTCCAATGACTAAATTGAATACCAACCAGTGGCTGGCGGTGGTACTGGCGCTCTTCGCTGCTGCCTATTTGGCCATGGCGTGGCAAGTGCCTACGTTTCCGTTGCCACGCCCGGTCGATTCTGACCTGTTCCCCAAGGTATTAGGTGTCGCTCTGCTGCTGCTGGCGGCCTTTCTGTTTTTTGAAAAACCTGGCGCGATAGCCGGCGCAGATGAGATTGACGAAGAAGCCACTCAGGGCCCGCTGCTGCTGACGCCTTGGGCGCGCGTTATTGTCACGTCACTGGCGATTGCAG
Organism: Halomonas sp. AOP43-A1-21; assembly: GCF_052376775.1. NCBI lineage: Bacteria > Pseudomonadati > Pseudomonadota > Gammaproteobacteria > Oceanospirillales > Halomonadaceae > Halomonas > Halomonas sp. AOP43-A1-21. The sequence goes on from NZ_JBQSWC010000029.1 coordinate 18,494, forward strand.
CGTATGCGCTGCTACTAGTGCCGTTAGGATTTGTCCTGGCTTCCACGCTGCTATGCGTAGGGTTGACTGCCTACTACGGCTATCGCCGCCTAATAGTCAACATTGCCACGTCGTTGGGAGTGGTATTAGCCCTCTATCTCACCATGACACGGGTCATGGATGTGTATCTACCGACGGGCGTTTTGCCTTTCTAAACAAGCCGTTTTAGCAGGTCTTTAAGAGGGTAACTCTCATGGATGCCTTGAATAATCTTATGTACGGCTTTGGCATCGCGCTTGAGCCGATCAATATCGCTTACGTTTTTGCCGGCGTGTTTGCTGGCACGATTATTGGCATGCTGCCGGGGTTAGGCCCCATCAGTGCACTTGCCTTGATGATTCCGATTACCTTTGCCATGGAGCCATCTTCTGGCTTGATTCTCATGGCGGGAGTTTATTACGGGGCTATTTTCGGTGGCTCCACGTCATCCATCCTGCTTAATGCGCCAGGGGTGGCGGGCACGGTGGCTACTTCGTTTGACGGCTATCCCATGGCCAAGAAAGGGCTGGCGGGTAAAGCGCTTGCCATAGCCGCCTATTCATCTTTTGTGGGCGGCACGGTGTCGGTCATTTTCTTGATGCTGGTGGCTCCGTTGCTCTCCAAGGTGGCGGTTAGCTTTGGTCCGGCTGAATATTTTGCCCTGATGGTATTGGGCCTGACCGCCGTTGTGTCGCTGTCTGATAAGTCGCTGGTAAAAGGCTTAATCGCCGCGGTTGTCGGGGTAATGATCTCGATTGTCGGCATCGATATGCAAACTGGTACTGAGCGCTTTACCTTTGGTTCGGCGCAGTTGCTTGACGGCATTGATTTCCTGGTGGTCGCGCTGGGTATTTTTGCGCTCGCTGAGGTGTTCTACATGCTGCTGCGTGGCGGGGGCGGTAAAGAGACGCCACGCAATGCGATTGGCTCGCTAAAACTAACCCGTTCTGAAGTGAAAGAGATCGCCGGACCGGTTGGCCGCAGTTCGGTACTGGGCTTTTTCACCGGCGTTTTGCCTGGTGCTGGCGCCACTATTGGCTCGTTTCTGGGCTACAGCATGGAAAAGCGTATTGCCAAAGATGGTAATACCTTCGGTCAGGGCAACATTAAAGGGGTGGCAGCTCCTGAAGCCGCCAACAATGCGGCGTGTACCGGCTCATTTGTACCATTATTGACGTTGGGTGTACCGGGTTCGGGCACCACGGCGGTACTGCTGGGCGCGCTGTTGGTGATGGGCGTTACACCTGGCCCGATGATGCTTGAGCAACGCCCGGACGTGTTTTGGGGCGTGGTAGCCAGTATGTATATCGGCAACATCTTCCTGCTGGTCTTGAACCTGCCGCTGATTCCGCTGATTGCCAAAATTCTCGACCTCCCCAAGCCGCTGCTGCTGTCGCTGATTCTAATCTTCTGCATGATCGGCGTTTACGGCATGAGCTTTAGCGTGTTTGACCTGCTGCTGCTGTTGGGCTTTGGCCTGCTGGGCCTGGGCATGCGCCTGTTTGGCTTCCCGGCGGCCCCGCTGATCCTGGCGTTGATTCTGGGCAATATCATGGAAGAGTCCATGCGCCGTGCGCTGCAGATCTCCGGCGGTGACTGGACGACGTTTATTGATAAGCCGATTTCACTCTCGCTGTTGGTAATCGCGTTACTGTCGCTTGGCTTACCGCTGTTGAAAAAGCGTCGTAAGCGGGCGGCAGCGGCTGCCGAATAAGCATTTTTTAGTGCTTTTTTAAGTACTTTTTGGGTACTTCTTTAAGTGCTCTTTCAAGCTCTAATCCAAAACGCCCTGGAGTTTCCTAGGGCGTTTTTTTGTATCTGAAGCCTTAACGTGCACTGTTGGTGCAAAGCGTCGTCCTGGTGCATAAGAAGTGTGCGCCGCAAATGCATGGACGCGCTACCGCAGTGCAAAAGATCAGAATGGTAGCTTTTTAAATATATCCAAGCAATTGATTTAAAAGTTAATACTAGCTTTTGTTTCAATGTGGCGCACCCCTTGCAAATGCTAGTGGCTAAGTCCTCGTGGACGTACCGAGTCGATGCCGTACCCATAATAATCACGCGTAATGGCAGTCAGCTCGGTCGCGAAGCCCTCATAACAAGCCCCAGCTATAAAGGGTGCAAGGAGATTCAAGTGGCCATACAACATCACAATGTCCTTTCTCGCCGTTTTATTACTTCTCTACTGGCCGCCGCAGTGATGGGTGCAAGCGCCCAGGCCATTGCCCAAAGCGGCGATCAGAACGACGACCCGATCAAGGTCGGTATCCTGCACTCTCTGTCCGGCACCATGGCGATCAGTGAAACCGTTCTCAAGGATACGGTCGAGATGCTGATTGAGCAGCAAAATGACGCTGGGGGCTTGTTGGGCCGCCAACTGGAGGCGGTAGTGGTTGATCCGGCCTCTAACTGGCCGCTGTTTGCCGAACGTGCCCGTGAACTGCTGGCCCAGGAAGAGGTTGATGTCATTTTCGGTAACTGGACGTCGGTATCGCGTAAGGCCGTGCTGCCGGTGGTCGAAGAGTTAAACGGCCTGCTGTTCTACCCGGTGCAGTATGAGGGCGAAGAGTCATCAGAAAACGTGTTCTACACCGGGGCGGCGCCTAATCAGCAGGCCATTCCTGCCGTTGAATATCTGATCAATGAAGTCGGCATTGAGCGCTTTGCGCTGATCGGTACCGACTACGTTTATCCGCGCACCACTAACCGTATCCTCGAAGCCTTCCTTAAGGATGAGCACGGTATTGCGCAAGAAGACATCATGGTCAACTACACACCGTTCGGCCACTCCGATTGGCAGAATATCGTGTCAGAAATCCGTCGTTTTGGTGAAGAGGGCAAACCGACCGCCGTGATTTCGACGATTAACGGTGATGCCAACGTGCCGTTTTATACCGAGCTTTCTAACCAGGGGATCGACGCCGCCGATATTCCGGTTATCGCCTTCTCGGTTGGCGAGCAAGAGCTTACCGGTATTGATACCGGCCCGCTGGTGGGCCACTTGGCTGCCTGGAACTACTTTATGAGCGTCGATAACGACGATAACTACGACTTTATCGACGCCTGGATCGATTACACCGGCGACGAAGAAACCGTCACCAATGACCCCATGGAAGCGCACTACATTGGCTTCAACATGTGGGCCGAAGCGGTGCGTAAAGCGGGTACTACCGATGTCGATTCGGTAAAAGACGCCATCATCGGTGTGACCGTACCCAACCTTTCCGGTGGCTATGCGGCGATGATGCCTAACCACCACATCACCAAGCCAGTGCTGATTGGTGAAATTCAGGACAATGGCCAGTTCGACATCGTTTGGCAAACGCCCTCAACGGTAGCGGGTGATGCCTGGTCTGATTACCTGCCCGGCTCGCGTGATCTGATTGCCGATTGGCGCAAGCCCATGGAGTGCGGCAACTTTAACGTCGTGAACGGCTCGTGCGGTGGCAGCACCGCCGCTGAAGAAGCCGAAGCGGCACTCGCCGAGTAATTAACTGCGCTAAAACATCTCCCTTGCCGCGCCCCGGCGCGGCAAGGAGCACGCTACCTTCTCACCTGGATAACCAAAGGAAGAACCCTATGAGGCGTTTCCTTTCCTTGGCGATGCTCTGCTGCCTGCTGTTGGGGGTCACCCTCACCGCGCAGGCACAAACAAACACCGCCAATTCCTCACCTAATGATACCGCTGCGCTTGCGCTTCTTGACGCACTGGATGTTGATTCTTACCGCGATAAAGGCGAGGCCATCACCGCCATTTTACAAAGCGACGACGAGCGCGCCCGTGATTGGCTGCAGGCCCTGCTGGATGGCCGCTTGCAGCGTGCCGACGATGGTCAATTTGTTGTCGTACTCGATAACAGTGGCCGCGAGTGGCCGGTGGCAGACGCCTTGACGAATGAACCGCTGGGTGAAATGTCACGTCGCGATCTGGACCGCGTGGGCATCAATAACGCCCTGCGTAACCAGCTGCGCAGTGCGATTGCCGTGGTGGATCTCTACTCGCCCAATCTGGAACGCCGCCGCACCTCCGCCGCTCGACTGCTGGGCGAAGTGGACAGCGAGCTGGTCGAACCGATCAATGAACTGATACTGGAAGAAGACGATAGTCAGGTGCGCACCCGGCTAAGCCAGGCGGTGGCGATTTATCGCGCCGAGCAGGGAGAAATGGCCGGCGTCGAGGCGCTTACCGGCAGCCTGCATCCCCGTGCTCGGGTGGCTCTGAACCGCGCAGCCAATGGCGACGACCCGGTAGTTGCGGATGCCGCCCGCGCCGCGCTTGTCAGCGTGGAACAGAACCTGAAAATCAACCGTGGGGTTGAAACGCTCTACTTTGGCTTGAGCCTGGGGTCGGTACTGGTACTGGCCGCCATTGGTCTGGCGATTACCTTTGGCGTGATGGGTGTGATCAACATGGCCCACGGCGAGCTGATGATGCTGGGTGCTTACACTACCTGGATGATGCAGCAGCTATTGCCCGGCCAGCCGGGGCTGGCGCTGGTGCTATCCATCCCGGCCGGCTTTCTGGTCGCCGCCCTCGTGGGTGTCGCGATTGAGCGCAGCGTTATTCAGTTTCTGAAAGGCCGCCCGCTGGAAACGCTGCTCGCCACTTTCGGTATCAGCCTGATTCTGCAGCAGCTGGTACGCACCGGCATCTCACCGCTTAACCGCACGGTGATTACCCCTGAGTGGATGAGCGGCTCGCTGGTGATCAACGATGCGCTGTCGCTAACCATTAACCGCATGGTGGTGCTCATCTTTGCCTTGGTCGTTTTCGCCGCGTTGATGCTGATTATGCGCCGCACGCGCCTGGGGCTTGAAGTGCGTGCCGTGACCCAGAACCGCGCCATGGCACGCTCCATGGGCATCCGTGCGACACGTGTGGATATCATGACGTTTGCGCTGGGTTCGGGGGTTGCCGGGCTTGCCGGGGTCGCGCTTTCCCAGCTCACCAACGTGGGGCCGAACCTCGGCCAGAACTACATCATCGATTCGTTCATGGTGGTGGTATTCGGCGGTGTGGGCAATCTGTGGGGGACGCTGGTGGCCGGGCTGTCGCTGGGCGTGATCAACCAGGTGCTGGAGCCCTGGGCGGGCGCGGTGCTGGCCAAGATTATCGTACTGGTGTTTATCATCCTGTTTATTCAAAAACGCCCGCGTGGACTCTTCCCGCAGAAGGGCCGGGCTGCGGAGGGCTAACCCATGATGACACGATCTTTTTCAAAACCGTCACTTTCAACAACCCCGTCACCATCAAGCCAGTTTTGGCTCACCCGCCCGTTTGGCGAGCGCGCCACGCAGATTTTCCTGGGCGTGTTGTTGGCTGCGCTGCTGCTCGTCACGGTGCTGCATACCGTGGTGCCTCAAGGTAGCCCGCTGCACGTTAACGCCTACACGGTTAACCTGTTCGGCAAGTACTTAAGCTATGCGCTGCTTGCCGTTGCGGTGGATCTGGTGTGGGGTTATCTGGGCATTTTAAGCCTGGGCCACGGCGCATTTTTTGCCATTGGAGGCTATGCCATGGGCATGTACCTGATGCGCCAGATTGGTGACCGGGGCACCTACGGCCACCCGGAGCTGCCGGATTTCATGGTTTTCCTGAGCTGGGACAGCCTGCCCTGGTACTGGCAGGGCTTTGATATGGCCTGGTTCTCGTTTGCCATGGTGCTGCTGGCGCCGGGGCTTCTGGCACTGGTGTTCGGCTTTCTGGCGTTTCGCTCGCGGGTTACCGGGGTGTATCTCTCAATTATTACCCAGGCGCTTACCTTTGCGCTGATGCTGGCGTTCTTTCGTAACGAAATGGGCTTTGGCGGCAACAACGGCCTGACCGATTTTCGCGAGATTTTAGGCTTTAACCTACGCAGCAACGACACACGTCTGGGGCTTTTCCTGGCCACCGGCGTCGCACTCGCGCTGAGCTATATCCTGTGCCGGGCGATTGTTTCCAGCAAGCTGGGCCGGGTGTGTGTGGCCACACGGGATGCTGAAGCGCGTACGCGCTTTATCGGCTACCGGGTGGAGCGCTTTCAGCTGTTTGTGTTTGTGGTTTCCGCGATGATCGCGGGGCTGGCCGGTGCGCTTTACGTGCCTCAGGTGGGCATCATTAACCCCAGCGAGTTCTCCCCGCTGTTCTCCATCGAAATCGTACTCTGGGTTGCACTTGGCGGGCGGGCCACCCTGTATGGCGCGGTCATCGGTGCGATTTTAGTCAACTACGCCAAGACCATCTTTACCGGGGTAATGCCCGATGCCTGGCTGTTTGCCCTGGGCGCGATGTTTGTTCTCGTGACGGTATTTCTACCCAAAGGCGTGGCGGGGCTTCTGCGTAAGCGCCGCCGTGCCGCTACATCAGACAGCGCGGGTACTCAGGAGGCTATCGTATGAGTTTGCTGCAATCACTCAAAGCCCGCGACCGGGTGTTTGACTTTATGGCGCCAGACGCCTCGCCAGTTGATGTTCGCCATGGCCCGATTCTGTATATGGAAGACGTCACGGTAAGCTTTGATGGCTTCAAGGCGATCAACAACCTCAACTTGACCATCGATGACGGCGAACTGCGCTGCATTATCGGCCCCAATGGCGCGGGTAAAACCACCATGATGGATATCATCACCGGCAAGACGCGGCCCACCGAGGGCAGCGTTTGGTTCGGCAGCCGCCATAATTTGCTTCATATGAACGAGCCGGAGATCGCGAGCCTCGGCATCGGGCGCAAGTTTCAAAAGCCCACGGTGTTTGAAGCGCTAAGCGTGTTTGAAAACCTGGAGCTTGCCATGGCGACTGACAAACGAATATTGCCCACGCTAACGGCGCGCATGACCGGCGAAATCAAGGACCGCATCGACGAAGTGCTGCAAACCATCGGCTTGGTGCCACTGCGCTATCAGCCCGCCGGGATCCTCTCTCATGGTCAAAAACAGTGGCTGGAAATTGGCATGCTGCTGATGCAGCGCCCTCGCTTGCTGCTGGTGGATGAGCCGGTCGCGGGGATGACCGAGCAGGAAATGGAGCGTACAGCCGAACTGCTGACCGGTTTGGCGGGTAAGCAGTCGGTGGTCGTCGTGGAACACGATATGGGTTTTGTGCGCTCAATTGCCCGCAAGGTGACCGTGCTTCACCAAGGAAGTGTGCTGGCCGAAGGCAGCATGGATCAGGTCTCAAGCGACCCCAACGTAGTCGAAGTGTACCTGGGTGCTGACGACGAGGAGGCTGCCTGATGCTGGCAATTGAAAAGCTCAACCAGTTTTATGGGGAAAGCCATACGCTATGGGATCTGGACCTGGACGTACCCGCTGGCCAGTGCACCTGCGTGATGGGCCGCAACGGAGTGGGTAAAACCACGCTGATGAAAGCCATCATGGGCGAAGTGGCGGTAAAAAGTGGCCAGTTGCGCTACCAGGCGAGCAGCGAAGCGGTTGAGCTAACCCAAAAAGCCGTGGAAGCGCGCTCGCGGCTGGGCATTGGCTTTGTACCGCAAGGGCGGCAGATTTTTCCGCTACTCACCGTAGAAGAGAATCTGCGTACCGGCCTTGCCGCACGCAGCGACGGACTAAAAAAAATCCCCGAGCGTATCTATGAACTGTTTCCAGTGCTCAAGGAGATGAAGCACCGCCGCGGCGGTGACTTATCCGGCGGGCAACAGCAGCAGCTTGCCATTGGCCGAGCGCTGGTAATCGAGCCCAAACTCTTGATTCTGGATGAGCCGGGGGAGGGCATTCAGCCCAATATCGTCGCGCAAATTGGCCAGGTGATTCGCCAGCTGATTGCCGAAGACGCCCTAACGGTGCTGCTGGTCGAGCAGAAGCTGCCCTTTGCGCGCAAATACGCCGACCGCTTTGTGATAATGGACCGCGGCCGCCCGGTGGCCAAAGGTGATATCAGCGAGCTTTCCAACGAGCTGATCAAGCAGCACCTAACGGTTTAAGTTATCCACACCTACGCCCGCTCGGCGAGCGTAGGTGGGGAGGTTTTACGGAGTTAGTAGTGAAAAATATTCGGTGTTATGGCATTAGCACCGCTTGTTACAGTCGTCTAGAAGTCCAGTGAGGCCGAAAACATAAAGGTGCGGGGGGCGCCTAATGCGAGGCTTGAGAGTTGTGGCATTGCCCAGTACGTTTTATCGGTCACATTGTTAACAGTGGCACGCAGTGTGAGTGGATAGCCGGAAAGGTTAGAGGCGTAGCGTGCTCCAACGTCATAAATAGTGTGTCCGGGTACTGATAGGGAGTTGTCACTATTAATGTACTGCTCTGACATCGCGGTGGCATTAGCGGTCAGTGTCAGCCCTGGTGCTACGGATAGATCCCATTCAGTGCCTAGCTTGGCTTGCAGGTCTGGTACGCCGGTTGCCTGATTGCCTTGTTCTTCATCGCTCGCGGCGCGCGTGATTTCTGGGTTTACATAAGCGATGCCCCCCATCAGGCGCAGGTTGCTGAGAGGACTGCCGAAGAAACTCCACTCCACTCCTCGGTTCCGCTGCTCGCCCCCAACCGAGAAGATATTGGTTGCCAGGTCGGTGTAGCTGCTGGGCCGCTTTATTTCATACAGGCTAAGCGTGTGTGAAAAATCACCCAGATCAAGTTTCACGCCAACCTCGCTCTGTTTGGTCTTGTAAGGCTCGAACACCTCACCAGCGTTGGCGGCAGTCATAGGTGCCGTGGCCCCCTGGCTGAGCCCCTCGATATAGTTGGCGTAGAGCGATACCTGGTCGGTCGCTTTGAAAAGTAGTGCTGCGGCGGGTGTGACCGCGCTTTCATCATAGCGGGAGATACGTGTGCCGGTCATCACGCTGTAGGTGTCGCTCACCACTTCCTGGCGTCGGGCGCCGAGCGTCAGCTGTATGCGATCATCGGCAAACGAGAGCGTGTCTGCCAAACCGTAGCTGTTCAAGCGTAGCTCTGTATGCATGATGTGCGGTGTAATGAAATCAGCGGCGGGGCCCCATTGCGGATTGTATAGGTTGGTGATCCAGTCCGCATCGGGAACGCTTCTGCGCCCGTAATCGTGCTGCTCGTGCTCATAATGGGTGGCATTGACGCTGATGTCGTGACTGACAGCGCCGGTCTGGAAGTGACCGCGAACCCCGACTTCCGCCGATGTTTTTTCGACATCGAAGGCAAGCTGACCAACGCTTGTGCGATAGTTGCCTTGATCATCAAGCACCTGGGCTGACATGGCACCGTTGTAGGTGTAATTGGTTTCGCTTTGACCTATTGACGCGTACCCCATGATCTCGTCGGTAAAGTCGAATTCGCCACGCAATATGGCCCCCTTGTCGCGCGTGTCGGCAAAGGCCCAGTCCGGGTTGATCAGTGTATCGGGGGCGGGAGGCGTCGGAACTGCCAGGCCGGGGGCCAGGTTGATACCTCGAGCGGGTCCATCAATATGGTCGTCCGCACTGTACAAGTCGGCTGATAGTCGAGCGTGATCACCGCGCCAGTCCAACCCCAGAGAGCCCATTTGAACCTTTGGTGTCTGGTTATCCACAGCCCCCTCGCCGTCGCGGTATACGCCGTTAACGCGAACGCCAAACTGCTGGTCGTCACCCAGGCGTCGGCCGACATCAAGGTGCCCGCCAATCTGGGCGTCGGACATATACGTGGTGGTGAAACGCGTCAACGGTTCATCGCCAGCCCGTTTGGGAACCAGGTTAATGGCACCGCCAACGGAGCCACCTGGCGGCATCCCGTTGAGTAGTGCCGAAGGCCCCTTGAGCACCTCGATACGCTCGAACATTTCTGGAGACGTACGGTAGTAGGGGGCCATCCCGGCCAGACCACCGAACGTGACGTCACGTGTGCTGGCGTCAAAACCACGGATCGAATAGGTTTCGCTCCAGGCACTGGTGACGCCGTTGCTGAAGACACTCGGATCCGTCGCTGCAATTACATCGGTAATACTCTGAGCTTGTTGATCCTGGATAAAGCGATCCGTATAGCTGATGGCATTGAAAGGCGTCTCCATGAAGTCTCTTTTCCCCAGGAAGCCCGCCCGGTTGCTGTAGGTGACTTGGCCGCCGGCATACGTATCGTTAACGGATGTCGCTTCTCCGTGTACGGTGATGGGTGCTAGGGCAGTAGTACTGCGGGTCTCGGTCTCCTGGGCCTGTGCGAGAGCTTGTGAAGACAGCAGCATGACAGCACTCGCGCTCAGAGCGAGCAGAAATGCGCTCCTGACGAGCGATAAAGGGTTTGAGCAAGAGGCGCAATGTAGTGCTCTCGTCGGCTGTAGGGGACGGTGGTGGCAATGTAAGGGCATGTCGATCTCCATTTTTAAACACAGAGGAACTACACCGCTTCAATTGAGCGCCTGTTAAAAGGCGCATTGAAGCAGTCGATGAAAGCGTTTTTTTAGGTGCTTTAGTGCTTTAGTGCTATGGTCTGCTAGTGCCGGTAGCCGTCGATAATGTCATCCGCGATGATCGCCAGAGCGCTGACGCTGGCGGCGGTGACATACCAGGCTTCGGGGTCGACAAAGACCACCCGGTCATTTCGCCAGGCGTTAGTTTGGCGTAATAGGGGGTTGGCCAGGCTGTCGGTACTCATGGTGGGCCGGTGCTCCATTACGGCAGTACGATCCACGACATAGATGATGTCGGGGTCGGCCTGCTGGATGAATTCGCTAGAAACCGGCTGGCCGTGCAGGCCGGTATCGATGTCGGGAGCGGCGGGGGCAACGCCGAATTCAGTGAAGATGAAGCCGTAGCGTGACTGCACGCCAAAGGAGTGGAAGGCCCCATTATTATGCAGCAGGATAAGGGCTTTCTCAGGGCGGCCTTGGGTAACACGCCGGACCTCCTCGACGGTATGAACCAGCTCGGCTGCCCGCTGACGGGCCAATTTCTGTTTGCCAAAGATCTGCCCAAGATCCATGAGATGATCCATGACAACGTCAATGTGGTTGGTCTGACTGTTGCGGTAATCCACGTCAAAGTGCAGCGTGGGTGCGATCTGAGTCAGCTCGTTATAGTCGTTGGCCTGTAACGACGTCATAAGAATGAGGTCAGGGTTAGCGCGATGCACTCGCTCAAGGTTAGGGCGTACGATAGCGCCCAGATCTTCAATCGTCGGGTCGTCTCGATACTTCTCCAGAAAATGGGGAATAAAGTCCTTTGGCATGCCCACCACCGGAACGTCCAACTGATCCAGAAAATCGACTTCATTCATGTCTAATGCCGCTACCCGGTGTGGACGGTGATCGATCACGGTGCTTCCCAGCGCGTGGTGAATCGTGATCGGTGTTATGGCCTCCTGTGCGGACATATTGTTGGCTGAGGGCTGATCGCACCCTTGTAGCAACGCCACCAAGGCGAGTGGGAGAAGGCGTGCCAAGCGGTTGTTTAGAGATCGTTTCATTCCAGGTTTCCTGAGGGCTTGAAGTAATTACATAGATAACCGCGTTCGTTATGGGCGATGTCGAACTTCAGTCCGTAAAGCTCACTCAAGCGCCGTTCGGTGATGACGTCGGTGACGTTGCCATCGCAGTGCACTTCCCCATCCTTCATGGCGACGATGTAATCGGAGTAGTTGGCGGCAAAGTTGATGTCATGAACGACCAGGATGACCGTTCGTCCATGCTCGTCGCAGAGACGGCGAAGAGCCTGCATGATCTGAACGGCATGTTTGATATCGAGGTTATTCAGTGGCTCGTCGAGCAGCAGGTAATCGGTTTGCTGTGCAATGGTCATGGCCAGGAACGCCATCTGGCGTTGGCCGCCGCTGAGCTCGTTCAGATAAGCACCGCGTAGTGCCGTCAGCGATAGAAACGACAGGGCGTCGTCAATCACACGATGGTCGTGCCGAGTGAGTGTGCCACGGCTATAGGGAAAGCGGCCAAAGGCGACCAACTCCTCGACGGTCAGGCGTAGGTTGAACTCAGGCGTCTGGCGTAGCGTGGCCACCTGCCTGGCATACTCGCTGATGGGAATGCGCGTTACCTGGGAGCCGTCGAGTCGAATATCCCCCCGAGAGGGCTTAAGTAGTCTCGCGAGCATCATCAGAAGCGTCGTCTTACCCGCGCCGTTGGGGCCCACCAGGGACGTCAACTGACCTGATGGAAAGCAGAGATTGATCGCCGATAGCACCGAACGGTCGCCGTAGGTTTTATGAAGGTCTTGAACCGTGATCATGCTGCGCCTCGCGTACGCACCATCAGCGACAGGAAGTAAGCCCCACATACGAGGTTGACGAGGATGCCGACGGTGGTTGTGTAGTTGAAGAGATGTTCGACCAGCAGTTGGGCGAGGATGAAAAGGGCGATGGCGAGGGCACAACCCACCGGTAGCGTGACCCGATGACGGTAAGTGCCTGCAAGCGCATAGGCCGTATTGGCCACGAAAATGCCCATGAACGCCGTGGGGCCAAGCAGGCTGGTCGATACAGCCACCAGCGAGGCGATCAGAAAGAGCTGGTGTTGCACGCAGCGTCGATAATCGATGCCAAGTGACATGGCCTGCTCTCTGCCCAGCAAGAGCACATCTAGCATTGGGAGGCTTTTCAGTCCCACCAGACAAATCGCGGCCACGATCAGTGTGGCGTATAGCAGTTGTGTGGTGCTGGCGTTACCGAAAGCGGCTTGGCTGTAACCCATCAGAATGGAAAACTCGCCTGGACTCATTTTGAGCTGAACGAACTGTGTGAAAGTGGTAATGACCATTGTCAGTACCAGTCCTACCAGCAGCAGGAAATAGACATTGTCTCTGCCGTCTCTAAACAGCCATCGATGCAGCGTCCAGGAGTAGCCAAGCATCAGCAGGACCGAGAGTGCGGCGTTGCCATGCTCGCCGAGCACCATCAGACTGTGGGTGCCCAGCACCAGCATCAACAGGGCCTGAAACAGCAGATAGACGGCCTCATAGCCCATGATGGCAGGCGTTAATATCCGGTTACCGGTAAGGCTCTGAAACGTAATGGCGGACCAGGCGACACAAATGCCACCGATCACCATGGTGGCCAAGCGCTCAAGTCGTTTCGGTATCACATACTCGAAGTCGAAACCGGAGCGTACAAAGACAAAAGCGAGCGCAAGAGCGATCACGGCCGCCCAAACGGTGTGGCGAGCTTTGATAGTCATCACTGTGCCCTCCTGACAATCAGGATCAGAAACAGCACGCCTCCGACACAAGCCGACGTTAAGCCGATGGGCACTTCAAAGGGATAGATCAGCAGGCGTCCCGCAATGTCGCAGACCAGCAGCAGTGTTGCCCCCGACAGTGCTACGGCGGGTAGGGTGCGAGCCAGGTTATCGCCGTAGTAGAGCGCTACCAGATTGGGAACCACTAATCCGACAAAGGGGATGGCGCCCACCGCGATGACCGTGACCGAGACAGTAATGGCCACCAGCATCAGCCCAATGGCGGAGGTGACGAGATAGTTCACGCCTAAACTCGTCGCCATGTCTTCGCCCATGCCCAGCACCGTGAAGCGATGAGCGTAGACGTAGGCGAGCACAACGACCGGCAGGATTAGGTAGATGATTTCGTAATGGCCCTGGACGATCTTTGAAAAATCTCCCAGCAGCCAGCCCTGCATGCTTTGCAGGATGTTATGGCGGTAGGCGTAGAACTCGGCTAGGGCGCTTAGCACGCCGCCGTACATCAAACCGATGACGGGAACCAGTACCGTGTTGGTGAACTTGATGCGGCGAACGATAGCGATAAAGACAACATTCGCAGCGAAGCAGAAGAGCAGGGCTGCAAGCATTCGTGATCCAGCGCCAGCCGTAGGCATTAGAGACAGCGATACGAGAATGCCCAGTTTGGCGGCATCAAGCCCACCCGAGGTGGCGGGCTCCACGAACTTATTGCGCACGATATGCTGCAAAATCACACCGCAAATCGCGAGGCCCACTCCGGTCAAGGACACCGTGATCAGGCGCGGCAGTCGGCTGGCCGTCAACGTCAACCAAGCATCATCTGACAGGGTGATAAGTTGGTACCCGCTTATCTGCCGCGCGCCTGTCAGTAATGACATCCCGCACAGCAATACAAACAGGAGAGGCAGATACACGCGCATCACTGTGAGGTTTCTCCCGTTTTATCCGGGGTGATGCGCCACCCTTTGGTGGTTTGGCGTTGGTCAAGAAACGTGGCGTATCGCCCCTGCTGAGCGAGCAGTTCATCGGGCGCGCCTTGCTCAATGATGCGTCCGTCATCTAGCACGATGATCTGATCAGCCATGCTCACCGTAGAGAGTTGGTGGGCGATCACCAATAGCGTACGTTGGCCTCTCAGTCGCACCAGCGCCTGGGTAATGATGGCTTGATTTTCCGCATCCAGTGCGGCAGTCGCTTCATCCACCAGCAGAATGGGCGCATTCTTAATGAGTGCTCGGGCGATGGCGATACGCTGCCGTTCGCCGCCGGAAAGGCGGGCGCCTCCCTCGCCCACTGGTGTGTCCAATCCTTGGGGCAGGCGTTCGACGATCTCGATGACACCGGCCAGACGCACGGCGTCCATCAGGTCGGCATCGCTGGCGTCGGGATGGCCAAAGCGAATATTGTCAGCAATGCTGCCGGCAAACAGGTAGCTCTCCTGGAAGATCTGGCTGACGTGATCCGCCAGCTGGGTACTAGACATATCGCGGACGTCCACGCCGCCGACGAGCACACTACCGTGATCTGCATCGAAAAATCTCGCGACCAGGCGCGCCAGAGTGGTCTTGCCTGAACCTGACTCACCGATCAATGCGGTCATGCTACCGGGCGTGATAGATAGGCTAACCCCGTTGAGCACGTCGGGCTCATGCGGCGCATAGCGAAAGCGGACGGCTCTCAATTCGATGGAGGCATCGCGCGGTGGCTGAGGGACCGTTGGCTCGGTTAGGGGGGCAGCGTCGAAAATCGCCTGGATCTCTTCGAGTTGCCCCCTTGCACTACGCAAAATGTCGCTGTGTTGAGCGATGTCCAGCAGCGGTTCGACGAACCGGCTTACCAGTACCAGCGCAATGATGACGCTTATAATGCTCGCTGCCGTCAGTGATCCTTCCAAAAGCGTATTGATCCACAGGGTTGTGACGATCAGCAGCACGGCAAAGACTGTCTGCACTGCCCAGGCATTGAGCAGCGCCGAAAGTGCCGATAGGCAAGCCAGCCTTGTTCCCGAGCGGTGCTGTTGTTCCATGGCCTGTTCTAAGAAGCGTGTGCTGTGGTTGTTCCCACTAAAGGCGCGTAAGACTGTCTGGGCACTGGCGAACTCGACCATGCGCTGACTGGTATCAGAAAAGTGTTGCTGGAAGGCCCTGTCGGCATGCTGGGCAAGCTTGGCGGTGAGTAATAAAACCCCCAAAAGTAGCGGCAGCGCGACCAGCGCCGCAATGCCCAGCGGTGCATGCAACACCAATAGCGCGGCAAGGAGAACGATAGGCGTGACAAGCCCGCTGATCACCGGTGTAAAGACGTGAGCAGGAAGCTGGGCCACCGCCATCATACCCTGCGTGGTTACATGGCTAAGGCGCGCGGTATTTGTCGCGGTAAACCAGCCAACCGGCAGATGGATCACGTGTTCGCCAAGGCGATGGCGGCCCGACTGCAAGATGGCGACGCCGACACGGACGCCTGCCTGCTCCACGTGCCATCGCACTCCCCAACAGATTAGGATGCCGAAAAGCAGCACTACTAGCCATGTGGTGGCCACACTGAGTTGGCCAATCAGGAGGTAATAGAGAAGAGGGATAAGGGCCAAGATGGTCAGACCGCTTAGCACACCATAGACAGTGACCAGACCGAGATAGCGACGCAAGAGCGCGGTGTCTTCGCCAAGCAGTTGATTGAGCATTTTCAGCACGCTGCCACCTTCGATTCCAGTGAGTTTGTTTTCTCTTCCAGTGCCCAAAGGCGAGCATAAAGGTCATTGCTGGCCAGTAGCTGGTCGTGATTGCCTTGCTCAGCAACCGTGCCGCCATCGAGTACCAGAATATGGTCGGCGTGGATGATCGACTTTAGGTGATGCGAAATAATCACAAGCGTCCGCCCCCGGGTTAAACGCGACAGAGCCTGCTGGATGGCCAGCTCATTGCTGGCGTCAACCGCTGCTGTCGGCTCGTCCAGCACCAATAGAGGCGGATCAAGTAACATGGCGCGGGCAATACTGACGCGCTGTTGCTCGCCACCTGACAGTTGAATATCCTCGCCAACCATCGATCGATAGCCGTTAGGGAGTGCGGCGATACGTTCGTGAATATTCGCCGCGCGAGCGGCATCCTCGATTTCCTGTTGGCTGGCCGAAGGGCGGCCCAACGCAATGTTGTCTCGAATGCTGGCATGGATCAGACGCACGTCCTGCAGAACAAAACCAATCCGCTGGTAGAGCGTTGACATCTCAAGATGGCGCAGATCCACCCCGCCTAACGTAATGCGCCCATGGGTGGGGTCAAAAAAGCGCAGCATCAGGCGTGCCAGGGTGGATTTGCCTGCCCCCGAAGGGCCAACAATCGCCGTAACGCTGCCAGGTGCAAGAGTAAAGTGCAGGTTCGATAGCCCGTTTTGGGCATTGTTATAGACGTAACTGACATTTTCAAAGCGAACTTCATGATCGTTGGGGAGCTGGCACTCACTGGAGGGGATTGATGGCAATACCGGCGTTTCAAGCAGTGCCATGACGCGTTGGGCGGCGCCAACGGCACTGCCTAAGTCGTGCAGCAAGGTATGCAGCAGCAGTAACGGAGCACAGATACCGGGGGCTACTAGAATGAATGGCAACAGATCGACCGGTTCTGACCAGCCGTTGGCGACGCAAAATATGCCAACCGTGAGCGCCAGTCCCAATATCGTCACCGTTGTCACCATCGCATGAACATGTGCCATAGAAGCGACCAGAGGGCGGGTAAATTGCTCAAATGCATGGGCAAAGCTATCCACTGCTGCTTGGTAGCCACGATAGGCTTGTCCGGTCGTACCGAAGGCCTTGACGACGGGAATGCCGCAGACAAATTCATTAATGGCGTTATTCATGCGCTCAAGCTGGGCAATAAACTCACCCATATTGGCTTTGCTGGCTTGCATGAGTCGGCGCAGGAAAAGAAAGAAACCGGGAAGAGGCAGTAACGTAATAACGGCGATTTTCCAATCCAGCATGATCAGGTAGACCACCGAGATCAGTAAGGCGCCAAACGCGCGTCCTACCGCCGTGTAAAAGTGCGCGGTCAGGCTGTGCAGCGTCGCAATATCGTCTTGCATCGCCTGTTTTACGTCGCCGGATGCGCGGCTGGTAAACCAGCCAAGCGGTGCTTGGGACAAGCGTCGCATAACAGCCAAGCGTAGCTGGTAGGTGAGTTTGTTATCCGCCAGGTGCGCTACCAGCTCGCCGAGAAACATGCACCCCATGCCGACAAAGAGGCTCACGATGCTGGCTGCTACCACCCAGCCAATTTCACGCATGCTGGCGGTTGATAACTCCCAGGCGGCGCCTGGATCAGACACAAGAATCTTGGCGATATGTGCCATACCGGCAAGCGGCACCATCGTTAATATCGTGCCGATGCCCGCCAGCATTGCCGCGGCAAAAAGCCGTGTGCGTATAGGGGCCAACACTTGGCTGATGGGGCTCTTACCTTGGGATCTCGATGTATCGTGCGTGCTCATGAAGCGTTATGACTCGGCCATAGGGGATTATCGAACCTGCATAGCAGTAGTTTGTAACGAGAATTAGTCGCGTTTAAATAGGCTAATAGATAATTAGTTTCATGGCAATAAACTAATTAATATAATTGCATGCCAATCAACTAATTGACCCTAAAGTGAGTGAGTGGCTAGATAAGGAACGTCAGCGATTAAGGATGCAATATGACCACGCAACAGCCAGTTAAAGCACGCGGGCGGCCGCCTACCATCACGCTTGAGCGTATTGCGAATGCGGGTATCGAAATCGGCCTACCCAACATCACCTTTGTCGGGGTGGCCAGCGCGCTAGGCATCAGCCATATGGCGCTTTATAAGCATGTGCCCAATTTAAAGGCGCTGAAATGCTTAGTGGCCGAAGAAATATTTCAACGTTGGAATATTCCACGAGCTTCCAATGATGCGCCCGGGGAATTGAAAGAGTATCTATCCACTTTTGCCGCATCGATAAGCGAGTTTGTCAAAGCTCACCCAGGATTAACGCCCTATGTGATCCGTCGCTTGGCTGCCACTCAGCCCATGATTGAAAAAATTCGTGCACATCAAAACCATATTGCTGAGGTTTATGATATCTCCCAGGAGCAAGCTCGCTGGCTTCTGGCGACCATAGCTTTTCAATGCTTTTCCGTCGCCGATACGATTTATTCGGTAGTGGGGAAAGAGCCTGTCGAGGGGGCGAGCCGCGGCCTGGAGGAGGCCGAAATGGAGGCGGAATTAGAGGAAGGTATGCGAGCGCTTATTACTGGTGCGCTAGTAATACTGAACGAGCGCTCACGTGGATAGGGCCTTTATAAAAGCGTGCGTCTTCGTCGTTGCAAGTGGCGCCCTGGTCTGGCGTTTAGCCTTTCAAAACAATGAAGGCGGCTCCATCGGCGCCTGCCGCGCCCGGCGGCGCTTCAGCATTTGGGTAATCAGCCCGTAGCGCGGCCCGCCCAAAAAGGCCAGTATCAGAAATACGCCGGTCATTACCGCCATCATGCCACCGATGGAGACGTTGAAATGCACCGCGAGGAAATAGCCGGAAATGCTCGAGGCGATCGAGATCAGCGCGCCGAAAATGAACATCATCCACAGGCGGTCAGTCAGCAAATAGGCGGCGGAGGCGGGAACAATGGCAAAGGCGATGAACAGCACCGCCCCCACGGCGTCGAAGGCCGCCACGGCGGTGGAGCTGGTCAGCATCAAAAGTACATAGAACAGGATCGTCGGCATGAAGCCAAAGGTTTTGGCCAGCGCGGGATCGAAGGTGGCGAGCTTCAGCTCTTTATAGAAGAGCCCGATAAACGCGTAGTTGAGCAGCGTCATTACGCTCATCGAGACCAGCGCCTGGGGAATCGGCAGGCCGAAAAGCTCGACGGTATCCAGCCAGACAAACCCGATTTCACCCAACAGCACGGTGTGGGTGTCGATATGCACGTCGTGGGCGTAGATATTGAGTAGTAACACGCCAATGGAGAAGAGTGCTGGGAACACCAGTCCGATGGCGGCGTCCTGCTTCACCCGCTTGGTATTGGCCAGCGCCTCGGTGAGAAATACTGTCAAAAGCCCGGTCAGCGCGGCGCCGATGAGCTGCACCGGCCCGCTCTGCTGCTTGGTCAGTATCCAGACGATCACGATGCCGAACACGATCGAATGGCTGATGGCATCCGACAGCATGCTGTTGCCGCGCAGCACCAAAAACGTGCCCACCGCTGATGAGGCGATACCCACCATGGCGCCGACCAGAATGATGGGAAGCGCGGTACTGTTGAGAAGCTCTGCGATCATGGCGCGACCTCCTCGAACGTGGCGACCACCTGGCGCGCTTTTGCCTGCCCTGTTGTCGTCAGCCCCCAGTCCGCTTCACCTTGTGAGCGGGTCAGGTAGCCTTGGCGTTTTAACAGGGCAAGGGTGAGCCGTGCGCTCAGCGATAAACGCCGTGATGCAGGCCGGGCCGGGTGTTTATATAGCGTGTAGAGAAGCTGGCGTTTTTGAAGCTCGGCTTTCTGGCGGTAGTGTTTCATGATGCCCCATAAAAGCCCGCGCCCTGGCGCCAGCGCCAGCGACAGCAGCACGATGGCCGTGGCGGTTAGTACGATCAGCGGGCCGGTAGCAAGCCCGCGCGAGAGCGTGCTGATCGTCGCGCCGGAGACGCCGCTGACGATACCCACGCCCGCCGCGATGGCAAGCATGGTGCCCAGGTGGCGGCTCCACTGGCGCGCGGCCGCCGCCGGGGCAACGATCATCGCCGCCATCAAAATGACGCCGACCATCTGCAGGCCAACCACCACCGCCAGTGCGACCATGGCGGTCAGTGTCGCCTCTATGGCCGTGGCGGGCATGCCAAGCGTTCGGGCGTACTCGGCGTCGAACGTGACCAGCTTGGCCTGCTTCCAGAAGGCGGCGAGCAGCGAAAGCGTTACCAGCGTCACGCCACCCATCACCCACAGATCCGAGCGCAGCGTGGCGGCGGCCTGGCCGAATAAAAAGGCCTCGAGCCCGCCCTGGGCGGCGTTGCTGGTGCCTTGAATGTAGGTGAGCAGCACGATACCAACGGCAAAGAAGAGGCTCAGGCAAACGCCTAGCCCCGCATCGGTTTTCAGGCGGCTTTTGCGGGTGAGCAGCAGCATGATCAGCGCTGCAAGAGAGCCGGTAGCAAGCGAGCCGATCATGATGCCGCCAATATCGCGGCTGCCGGTAATGATGAAGCTCAGGCATATTCCCGGAAGAGCCGCGTGGGAGATGGCGTCGCCCAGCAGGCTTTGACGGCGCAGCACCGCAAAGCAGCCCAAGGGGCCGCTGATCAGGCCCAGAAGCGAGGCGCCGATCACCACGTTTTGAAAGGTATAATCCGATAGAAGTTCGAGCCACTGCATGGGTCAGGTCACTTTTGAGGCGGGAAACGTTAATGACTCGTGGTCACCCAGCAGCGCGATCTGGCCGCCGTAGGCCTGGCGGAGGTTGTCGATCTTGAAAACGTCTTTGGCGTCGCCACTGGCAATCACGCGCACGTTCAGTAGCAATAGCCAGTCGAAGTAGGTACCGACAGTTTGCAGATCGTGGTGGACGACGATAAGCGTCTTTCCCGCATCACGCAGGCGGCGCAGTATATCGATGATCGCCCGTTCGGTGGTGGCATCGACCCCGGCCATGGGTTCGTCCAGAAAGTAAACGTCGGCCTGTTGCACCAGTGCGCGGGCCAGAAACACGCGTTGTTGCTGGCCGCCGGAAAGCTGGCTGATCTGGCGGTGGGCAAGCTCGCTCATGCTGACCATGTCGAGCGCGTCCATCGCCTCTTTACGTTCTCGGCGCCCGGGGCGCTTGAACCAGCCAAGGCGCCCGTAAAGGCCCATGGTCACCACATCGAGCGCGGTGGTGGGAAAGTCCCAATCCACGCTCGAGCGCTGGGGCACGTAGCCCACCCGCTTGCGCTGGGCGGCATAAGGCTTGCCGTGCACCAGCACCTCGCCGGAAAGCGATGGCACCAGCCCTAAAAGGCTTTTGATCAGCGTGCTTTTGCCTGCGCCGTTGGGGCCGACAATTCCCGCCATCACGCCCGCCGGGATATCGAGATTGATATCCCAAAGCACGGGCTGATTATGATAGCTCACGGTCAAATTGTTGATGCTGAGAGCGGGCTCGGCACTTGCAGATGTTACCATCGAGAGTATGCCCTTCTATCCCTGTTGGTCGAGCTGCCACTCGCTTGCCCAGTCATTGAGCTCATCGGGCAGTGGGGAAAGTGTGCCGCCGAGTGCGTTAACGATATGCTGGGTATTGCGGTAGATCATACCCATATAGGTGCCGTCGACGGTACCGTCATCGCCCATGGCGTCGGAATAAAGCTCGCCGCCAACCACAACGTCATGGCCACGCTGCTTGGCCGCGTCGATCACCGCCTGGACGGTGCGCGGATTGATGGTGCTTTCAACGAACACCGCCGGTACGTCGCGCTCTACCACACTCGTCGCCATGTTGCGGATATCGGCAATGCCGGTTTCGGTTTCGGTGCTGATGCCTTGAATACCTTCAACGTCGATATCGTAGGCGCGCCCATAGTAGCTAAACGCATCGTGGGCGGTCACCAGCACGCGCTGACTCTCGGGAATGGTCGCGATACTCTCCTTGACCCACTTGTGGAGCGCCAACAGTTCGGTCTGGTAGCGCTCGGTGTTGGCTTCAATAGTATCCGCGCAGTCGGGGCGCGCTCCAATAAAGGTATCGCTTAGCGTCGGCAGCGTTTGCGCCCAAAGCGAAACATCCATCCACAGGTGCGGATCGATGCCGTAGATATCCTGCGCGGTAATCAGCGATGAAGGGTCGATCGAAGAGGGCGCGACAGCAAGCGTCGGGGTGCGCGAAGAGAAATTTTCCAGCACCGAACCCAGCTGGCCTTCCAGGGCGTAGCCCGAGTAAAGAATCTGTTCGGCGCCGCGCAACAGCGAAACATCGCTGGCGCTGGCCTGGAAAAGATGCGGGTCGATCCCGGGGCCCATCATGGCCTGGACGCTAACGCATTCGCCGCCTACCTCCTGTGCCACATCGGCAATCATGCCAATGGTTGCCACCACGTTGAGGGGCGTTTCATCAGCCGCTGCCAAGGTACTGAAAGGCAGCATTCCCAATAGAATCACAGCATGTTTTGTTGCCATTATTAAGCTCCAGACTCGACATGAGGTAGATAGTAGACGAAGCAGTGTTACTCCGTGTAATCATTTTGCGCTGTGGAAACAAGTATAGCCTCGGCTAAGTTTGTGGCGCAAATAATTTAATGTCAAGCGGATAAACGTGCTGAGGTAGACTGAAATAGGCATGAGTTTATGAGGCAATAAGCGCAAATGCGCTATTAATGTATCGCTTTAGTTGGCCAAGGCATCAACGGGTCTTGCGCTGGCATCGTTCGATACTTGAAGGCATACCGATAGTGGCTATTCTGTGGCGCGTGTGAGTAGCGGGAAAGATAGAGCGAGAGGCGTAAATTGAGATTTAGATAAACCTGAGCTTCTGGCCCCAAGGGGGCCAGAAAGAGGGAGTGATAGAAACTGAGGTGTTACCTTGGCTGGTTAACCAGCCTCCGCTCCTGGAGCGGGCGCACAATCAGCCAATCAAGCAGCAGCATGACGATCAACGACGCGCCTACCAGCGGGAAAATCAATCCGCCTATCGCCAGAATGGCAATCAGACCCCGGAAAACGCGTTTGTCTGCCGGTAGTGGCGGTACGCCCATTGCGCGTGAGGGGCGGCGCTTCCACCACATTACTGCGGCCGATACCGCCAGCAGGATAATCGCCACGCACACGGTCAAAAAGAGCAGTTGGTTGGCCAGACCAAACTGCTGGCCCATATGCACGTTGATACCAAATTCCAACCAGCGACCCAGGGGCCCGTAATCGGAGTAGCTCATGTCGATCAAGCGCTCGCCGCTGTACTGATCAAGATGCACCACGCGCTGTTGGCTAAGGTCATTAGGATAGACTGATCCGGTGTACACGCCGGTCTCTGTGGTGGGCAGGCTGACCGCATAGCCATGATGCAATCCCAGCTCATCGAAGATGGCGACAGCGCCGTCAAGGCCAATGCTCGTTGCCTGGCCTGGTCCCTGTGTGGATTCTGGAATTTGTGCCTGTTCGAGTGACCAGTTTGTCGGGCTTTGCGCGTTTAAACGCGCTTCCGACATGGGCACTTCAACGCGCACACCAGAGGGGTAGCCGAAATTGTTACCGTTAGCCCACTGATTAACCTGCGCGCCCCACACGCCCGACCAAGGCATTCCGGTGATCGCCAGAAAGACGATAAACCCACCGACAAAAATACCCAGCACGGCATGCAGATCACGCCAGAACACGCGGCTTTTTGGCTTGCCGCGCACGCTAATCACGCCGCCTTTGCCTTTACGCCGTGGCCACCAGAGGTAAATGCCGGTGAGCACTAGCAGGGTTGCCCAGCCGCCGGCTATTTCAATCAGTTTGCGCGCTGTAGGTCCAAAGTATTTCAAACTGTGCAGATAGCGAACGGTCCACATCACCGTGCCGCGGTCATCCAGCGCCCCCAGCACATTGGCAGTATACGGATTGACGTAAACGGCTAACCGCTCGCCCGAGGCAGTATTCACTGTGATCTCCGCCGAGCTTTTCGGCGTGGCGGGGTCGGTGAATTTTACGGCAGTGCCAGGGTGAGCCGTAAGGGCTGCGCTTACCAGCGTAGAGGGAGGGAGCGTCGCCTCTTGAACGGCTACGCGCTTCACATCAGCGTGTATGAGTGCATCCAGTTCGTCCTTGAAAAGATAAAGGCCCCCAGTAATTGCCAGGGTGATCATGAACGGCAGAACCAAAAGGCCGGCGTAAAAGTGCCAGCGCCAAACGGCGCGATACAGGTCGAAGGTCTTGCGTTTACCTTCTTGTGGGGGTGACGTGGTCGACATGAAGTCTCTCCAGACCACCAGGCATCTAGCCTGGTGGTTTTAAGCGGTAAGGGTAAACAGGTGCTCTACTGAGCACCTGAATGAATCAGAAGCTGAAGTCGGCCCGTGCCCACACCATGCGGCCAGGCTCATTAATGCCGCGATCCAAATCAGCGGGATAGCCAAAGGCTGCATTACCCGCCAGATTCAAGTGTTCGGTGTAGGTGGTATCGAAAACGTTATCCACCCCCACACTTAGCGTTAGGTGGTTGCTTGCTTGATAGGCACCGTTAAGCGAGAACACCCCGAAGCCTGACGACGATTCCAGATCCTGGCCGACGACATTGCCTTTTTCGAGCGCAATACGGTTTTGTGCCGCAACACCACGCCATAGGCCACCCACAGAGTAGTCATCGTGTGCATAGGTCAGGCCGACCTTGGCTTCCAGCGGTGGGATCTGTGGTAATGCCTCATCGTCGTTGGCATTTCGCCCCCAGGCATAGGCCAGCGAGGCATTGCTTACCCAGTTGTCGGTTAGTTGATAGCTAGCGCCCACTTCGGCACCCGCAATCTGAGCATCAATGTTATCGATCTGAGTACCGCCCATGCCCGCGGTGTTGTAATCAAACAAGATGAAATCGTTAACGTATCCTGCATACCCGGACACCCATGCGCTTAAGCGCTGGTCGTTATACTGCGCGCCTATATCCAACTGGGTGGTTTTTTCGGGTTGAACACCGTCAAAGGCATTCAAACTACCGGCCGGGCCTGCCTGACTAGAGCTCAATTCCCAGTAATCGGGAAAGCGCTCCACATGCCCGACCCCGGCATACCAGGTGACCGGTGCTGAGGCTAAATCCTGCTCATAGCGGATAAAAGCGCTGGGCAGAGTGTCGCGGCGGGTGAGGCCTGTGGTAGCTGTGTCCAGGCTTTCGTCACTGACGCGGTAGCGGTCTACGCGGGCGCCGCCAATAAGACGGTCACGTTCATCGATAAAACGGGTGACTTCGCTGAAGGCGCCAAACTGGGTCTGCTCGTAGTCGGGCTGCCAGTGTTCGCCATCCAGATTGCGATGTACCTGATGCTCGACATCGACACCGGCCGTCCACGTGGTGTTTTCCCACTCCCACGTTGATGCGACGCGCGCGCTGCGGGTGCGACGGTCTAGCCGCATGGCCATGCCGTCACTCATGTCCATACCGCCATCCATATCCATGCCGCTGCCCATGTCCATGCCGCCGCCCATGTCCATGCCACCACCCATGTCCATGCCGCTGCCCATGTCCATGCCACCACCCATGTCCATGCTGCCCGGTGAGCGCAGCGTGAAGTTATCCATAATATGGTCGGCATAGGCATAGTTGGCCTGCATTTCCAGACGTTTCCAGTGTTCACCTAAATTCTCGCGCTGAAAACGGATGCCCACGGTTTCGCGCAGAAATTTGCTGCCATCCATACCTCGCCCGGCATAGCGCGCTTCGCCGTCTCCTCGGCCTGCGGTGACTTCAAGCCAGGTATCGTTGTCGGGTGTCCATCCAAGCGCTATGTCACCGTTCCACTTATCCCATAACGAGGGCACGGCGTTGCCATCGCCATCCTGATAGTCATTAGCTTCGGATTGATTGCCGGTAATGCGCAGGTAGCCGTCTTTATTGCCTAAAGCGGCATCAATGCGGCGATCAAAGCGCCCATAGGTACCCAGCATGACGCTGCCATCCACTCGCACACCGGCTTCATCGAACTCCTCCGGGCCGCGGTCAAAGCGCACCGTTGCCGCTGAAGCGCCGGGGCCCCACAGAACGGACTGCGGCCCTTTGGTGACGGTGAGGCTGTCGTAATTTTCAGGTGAGATATAAGACGTAGGCGCATCCATTCTTGCCGGGCAGGCGCCTAGCATTTGGCTGCCATTGGTCAGCACGCGAAGACGTGAGCCAAACATGCCACGGAACACCGGATCACCGTTGGTGCCACCGTTACGAATGGCAGAGAACCCGGGGATGGTCTGAAGGTAGTCGGCGCCGTCGCTGGCAGGGGCCGGTTGCCGCGGTATACGCGGGTCGGTTTCCACCGTGAGCGGTGAGCTTAGCGGTACAGCGGTCACGACCATCGTGTTTAACGCATGATGATGCTCGTGGTGAGCGGCAGGCGCCTGTGCCCATACGCCTTGAGCAACAACGCTCGATGCGGCAGCGACGCTTAATGTCAGTACGTGTCGTTGAAAACGGTTTTTTAAGCGGGCAGGCGTAACGACGCCATGCCCAATAGTTAGATGCGGCATGATGATCCCTTTTTTTGGTGTAGACAGCCGCCAGCCAGAAGCAAACTTCAGGCTAAAAAGGCTGACGATGTGGCGTTATACGATCCGAAAAAAGGGCGGGGCGCGCGTTAGCGCGTGGGGGTAGTTATCACAGGACTTTATAGCCTGTGTCGGTTGCGTCAGCAGCTGGTCATGCGTAATAAACGCTTGCAAGCTGATCGCAGGGAGAGAGGTATGCGCCGTTGGAAACTGTTGCCAGATGGCACAGTAACCACATTGGTGGAACCAGTTGAATATCGGTTCTACTTCTTCAGCATGGCCCGCATGATGATGGTGGCTTGCTTGAGGGGCAGTATGTTGATGATGACCGCCGCCTTGATGGCTAGAGTGATGACTAGCTTCGTGATGCGCGTGATGTTGCCCATCGGACTGATACTGTGAAATCAGCGGCCCAACTAACAGCAGCTGCATCGCCACAAACGCCATACAAAGCGCAATGCGATACCAGAGCTTGTTTGCTGAGCATTGTAACTGCACGAAGCCATCTACCTTGGTGGGCAACAGACAAGCTGTTGACGGAGGATGGCCCAATAGTATCGGAAAGTTCCCAAATAAGAAGTGTTGGGCGTGTGGTCTTTTGCCACACAAGGGGCGGTTAACTACTTGTTATTTTTGGTGCGGCCGACCCTTTTAATGATCTTTTTTGGTGCAAAAAGCCGTTAGTGCTGATGGGTTATGACGGCTAAAACTTTGCAGCGATAGTAAAAGTCCACTTTTCCCCATTTTGGCGCATTCCTTGCATTTGAAAGGCTATGACCTATTCAAAAGGATGCGACTGTCTTCCATGACCTTGCGCGAACTCGCCCCACCGCTTGCGGGCTCCGGCCACCGCTTTGACCAGGAACGCCACTGGGCGGCCTCACTGGCGCTGCGTTTTGCCAAGCGCGATGGCGCCACGCGGTTAATCCAGGCACGCCACCAAGGGCCACTTCGGGTCCAGCGGCCGTTTTATCCTGAAGGCAGCCAGGAGGCGTGCCATATCTACGTACTGCACCCACCCGGCGGATTGGTCAGCGGCGACGCGCTCACCATCAAGGCTCACGTCGAGCAGGGCGCACATGCCCTGTTGACCACCCCGGCGGCGAATAAGCTTTATAAGGCCGATAGCCAAGGCGTGGCCTGGAGCCAGCGCACTGAACTTGAGGTCGCCGATGGCGCAACGCTTGAGTGGCTACCTCAGGAAACCATTGCCTTTGATGGCTCTAAAGGCGAACAGCGTACCCATATTGATCTTCACGGCAGTGCTCGCTGTTTAGGCTGGGAAGTCATGGCCTTGGGCCGCCCGGCGAGCGAGTTGCCATACTTATCAGGACGCATTGAGCAGTATTTTCGTTTGACGCTGGATGGCAAGCCGCTGTGGCTAGAACGCCAGCCGTTAGACCCGTTACACCCGCGCTTTATGGGGCGCTGGGGGCAGGGCGGCGCTACGGTGCAGGCCACGCTTTGGGCGGTGGGAATGAGTGATGCGCCAGCGGCGATTGAGGAGCTGCGTAATGCCCTGCCGGATAACCCACGCTGGGCGGTAACGGTGCGCCAGGACGTTTTATTGCTGCGCTATCTGGGTGACTCACGAAATGAAGCCTGGGCGCTGTGCGAACAGGCCTGGCAATTGCTGCGCCCGCGCTGGATTGAGCGCGAGGCCCATATTCCACGTATTTGGTTAACTTAATCGATTCTGATGGAGGCGCCCTATGGAATTAACCCCAAGAGATAAAGACAAGCTGCTGCTGTTTTCCGCCGCCCAGCTTGCCGAGCGGCGCAAAGCGCGAGGGTTGAAGCTTAACTATCCCGAAGCGGTCGCGCTGATCAGTTTCGAGATTATCGAAGGTGCTCGGGACGGTCGCAGTGTGGCGGATTTGATGAGCTACGGGCGCGAGATTCTGAGCCGTGATGACGTGATGGAAGGCGTGGCCGAGATGGTCGACGAAGTCCAGGTCGAAGCCACTTTTCCGGATGGTACCAAGCTCGTGACGGTTCACACGCCTATTGTGTGAGGGGTGAGGAGTGAATGGTTAGGGGTAAGCGGTATTACTCCTCACATCTTACTCCTCACAACAAAACAAGGAGTAAGTAGATGATTCCCGGTGAGTATCAGTTAAAAGAAGATGATATTGAGCTATGCGTGGGGCGTGAGCGCATCACGGTGGACGTGGCGAACACCGGTGACCGGCCGATTCAGCTCGGCTCCCACTACCACTTTGCTGAGGCCAATCCCGCGCTGGTGTTTGATCGCGACAAGACCCGCGGTTTTCGCCTCGATGTGGCCGCAGGCACAGCAATCCGCTTTGAACCTGGCCAGACCCGTGAAGTCACGCTGATTCCGTTTGTGGGTAAGCGAGAGATCTACGGCTTTCGTGGCGAGGTGATGGGACCGCTGGACGGAGATAAACAATGAAACCGGGTAACAAGATCAGTCGGCAAGCCTATGCTGATATGTACGGCCCCACAGTAGGCGACCGGGTACGCCTGGGCGATACCGAGCTGTGGATTGAGGTCGAAAAAGACGCCACCCACTATGGCGACGAGGTCAAATTCGGCGGCGGCAAGGTGATCCGCGATGGCATGGGTCAGAGCCAACGTAACGATGAAACCGTCATGGACACCGTCATCACTAACGCGCTGATTCTCGATTGGTGGGGCATCGTCAAAGCCGATGTGGGGCTACAGAACGGACGTATTGCTGCGATTGGCAAAGCGGGCAACCCAGACGTGCAGCCCGATGTGGATATCGTGATTGGCCCCGGTACGGAAATTATCTCGGGCGAAGGCAAGATCCTGACCGCGGGCGGCATCGACGCGCATATCCACTTTATCTGCCCCCAGCAGGTAGACGAAGCGCTGATGAGCGGTGTCACTACCATGCTGGGCGGCGGCACCGGCCCGGCCACCGGGTCGAATGCCACCACCTGTACGCCGGGCGCGTGGCACATTGGCAAAATGCTTCAGGCGGTGGATGACCTGCCCATGAATATCGGCCTGCTGGGTAAAGGTAATGCCAGCCTGCCGGAAGCCTTGGAGGCCCAGCTGGAAGCGGGCGCCATGGGCCTCAAGCTTCACGAAGACTGGGGCACAACGCCCGCATCAATTGATACCTGCCTGAGCGTGGCCGAGCGCTATGACGTGCAGATCGCCATTCACACCGATACGCTTAACGAATCGGGCTTTGTGGAAGATACTTTGGCGGCGTTTAAAGAGCGTGGCATTCACACCTACCACACTGAAGGCGCGGGCGGCGGACACGCGCCGGATATCCTCACTGCGTGTTCCAAAGAGTACGTACTGCCGTCATCGACTAACCCCACGCGGCCCTACACGGTGAACACCATTGATGAGCATCTGGATATGCTCATGGTTTGCCACCACCTGGACCCCAACATTCCCGAAGACGTGGCGTTTGCCGACTCACGCATTCGCCGTGAAACCATTGCTGCCGAAGATATCCTGCACGATTTGGGCGTGATCTCAATGATCGCCTCCGACTCTCAAGCCATGGGGCGGGTAGGCGAGGTGGTCTGCCGCACATGGCAAACCGCGCACAAAATGAAAGTACAGCGTGGCTTGCTGCCTGAAGATGAAGCGCTTGGTGCCGATAATCTGCGTGCCAAGCGCTATATCGCCAAGTACACCATCAACCCGGCGATCACCCACGGTATCGCTCACGAGGTGGGCTCTATTGAGGTAGGCAAGCTTGCCGATCTGGTGCTCTGGAAACCGGCTTTCTTCGGCGTTAAGCCGTCGCTGATTTTAAAAGGCGGCATGATCGCGGCAGCACCCATGGGCGACCCTAACGCTTCAATCCCCACGCCCCAGCCGGTTCATTATCGACGCATGTTCGGCGCTTTTGGCCGCGCGGCCAGCCAGACCCGGCTCAATTTTGTCAGCCAGGCGGCGATTGATGCAGGCCTCAAGGAGCGCTTGGGGCTTCAGAGCACGCTTGCCGCGTGCAAGAACGTACGCGGGGTGCGTAAGAAGGATATGAAGCTCAACGATGCCTGCCCCGAGCTGACCGTGGATCCGCAGACTTATGAAGTGCGCTGCGATGGCGAGCTGTTAACCTGCGAGCCCGCCACAGAGCTGCCGTTGGCTCAGCGTTATCATTTGTTCTAGATGCAACCCCGGCAGCGCTGCGCACTGCGTCGCTAGCTGAAGCTACTCCTACAGGGGGCGTGAGCTACTCCTGCGGGAGGTGCATGCACTTTAACCGGTAGGAGCTGAGTTCACTCGGCGATGGCGGCGCAGCCGCCCTTGGTTGGCATGGCGCGGTACATGGTGTTAGCCACCAACCCGGCAGCGCTGCGCACTGCATCGCTAGCTGGAGCTGCTCCTGCAGGGCGTAGGCTGATTGGAAAGGTTCAATGTATTGGGCGATTAAGAGGTTAATGATGCTGAAACTGATAGAACGTTTAGGCCCGGTGGATGAAAGCGCAGCCAGCGATACGCTCACACTTCCCTTTGAACTGCGCATCCGTGGGCGCCTAAAAGCCGAAAGCGACAATGGCCAGGCGCTGGGGCTATTTTTAGACCGTGGCCCCGTACTGCGCAGTGGTGAAGGGTTAAAAGCGGAAAGCGGCGAGGTCATTCGCGTATGCGCCGCCATTGAACCGGTAGTGACCGCACGAGTAAGTGCTGGCTTACCCCTGGCGCGGTTGGCCTACCACTTGGGCAACCGCCATGTGCAGTTGGCGCTGGGCGAAGACGAGCGCGGCGGCTGGGTACGCTTTCCGCCCGATCACGTGCTGGAGGAGCTGGCTGAACTGCTGGGCGCAACGCTTGAACGTCACGCGGCCACGTTTGATCCAGAGCCGGGCGCCTATAACCAGGTGGGTGGACATGGTCATTCACACAGGCACTCGCATGCTCACGACCACGACCACGACCACGACCACGACCACGACCACGACCACGACCACAGCCATCACCATGCCCACTGAATCCGCAGCGTTGGGCAGCCAGCCTGATCTAGCCCTGCTCGGGCTGATGCAGCTAGTCAGCCCGGCACTGCCCATCGGGGCCTTTGCGTTTTCTCAAGGGCTGGAAAGTGCCTTTGAACTTGGCTGGGTTCACGATGAGCAGACGTTGGCCGAGTGGCTTTCCGGCGTGCTGGAAGATGGCCTGACCCGCTGTGAACTACCGGTAATTGTCCGCTTATATACGGCGTTTACGCAGCACGACAGCGCGGCGATTGCCCAGTGGGATGGTTGGCTGAGTGCCACGCGGGAAACCGCCGAGCTTGCCGCTGAAGACAGTCGCTTGGGAGCCTCTCTCAAGCGGCTGTTGGGTAGCCTTGGCCTGCTACCCAGTGAGGGCTTACTACCGTCCTTGTTACCGGTTCAGCCGGGCTATGTCACGCTGTTTGCGTTTACCGCCCATGCGCGAGGCGTAAGCATTCGTCAGGCGCTGATCGGGTTTGCCTGGGCATGGCTTGAAAACCAGCTGGCGGTGGCCTGTAAAGCGCTACCTCTTGGGCATACGGCCGCTCAGCGGATTATCGAACAGCTGCGATCGCCGCTGGTTAGCGCGGTAGATGAAGCATTAACGCTCGACGATCACGACCTTGGCCCCATATTGCCGGGGCTGGCGCTAGCCAGTGCCCTACACGAAACTCAATATTCACGCCTATTTAGAAGTTAGGAGATACTTACCATGACTCACTGTTTACGTATTGGTGTGGGCGGCCCCGTTGGTTCGGGTAAAACGGCGCTACTCAAGCAGCTCTGTCTGGCGCTGCGCGACTATTACGATATCGCGGTGGTGACGAACGATATTTATACCCGCGAAGACGCTGACTTTCTGCTCAAGCACGATGCCCTGGCGGCTGACCGTATTCTGGGCGTAGAAACAGGCGGCTGCCCGCATACGGCCATTCGTGAAGACGCCTCGATGAATTTGGCGGCCATTGATGAGCTACAGGCGCGCCACCCCAAGCTTGAGCTCGTGTTGGTGGAGTCGGGGGGCGATAATCTTTCGGCGACGTTTAGCCCCGAGCTTTCCGATTTAACCCTTTATGTAATCGACGTCTCGGCGGGCGATAAAATCCCCCGTAAAGGCGGACCGGGAATTACTAAATCGGATCTGCTGATTATCAACAAGATTGATATTGCCGAGCAGGTTCACGCGTCGCTTGAGATCATGGAGCGCGACTCAAAAAAAATGCGCGGCGAACGGCCATTCGTGTTTACCAATCTGTATGACGGCGTGGGGCTTGAGGAAATTATCCGGTTCATTCTGGATAAAGGGATGCTGGACGAAAGACGCCCGCAAGCTATTGAATAAATATAAACAAAAAGGCTGCCATGACCAGGCGGTAAAAGGTCATGGCAGCCAAAAAAAGGTGGTTGGCTTCATGCCAAACGGGCCATCCCTGGCCACCACGCCGTTACAGTGAACGTTGTAATTCTTTATATCCTTAACCTAGGTTATGAATTTAAATTTATACTGTGTTTTAACGCTGTATTGGTCAAAAGATCAGCGTAAATAATGAGAATGTTGATAAAAGTCAATTTGATAGCAGTCATTTGGCGACTGATGAACAGTAGGAAAAATAACTCAATAAGTAGTTGGCTTACCCAATAAAACGATCCTCAGCGCGCATGCTGAAGATGAGTGAGAAGTGCTCAAACGTAAAATAAAGATGTGCGGATGCAAAAAAGGCTTGCCGCGCGGCAAGCCTTATTACGCTCTAACACGATCACTTTCTAACGCGTGATACTTTGCCGTTCTAAAAGCCGGGTCGCCAGCAGCGTGGCAGCACGCCGCGCCAGGGGGGAAAATTCGACGCCCTCAAGTTCGAGATTGGCAACGAGGCGATGCTTCATGGGCCGCGCCCAGAAAGTTTCCAGGTGGCGGCACGTAGCGGTCGCGGCGGCTTCTTCGTCGCGCCCGCCGCCCAGGTTGGCGGCGATCTGATTAATCATGTGAACCAGGTTCGCATCGGTGTGCGTCGACATCGCGTGTCTCCTCAGCATTGAGCCATAGCAGCGGCCGCCACAGGGCGGTGGTAGATTAAATGACGGCCGGGGCGAGCAAAGCCCGCCAGCAGCAAGCCCGCCGTGCGTGCCTGCTCTACCGCCAGGGCCGTCGCGGCGGAAACGGCCACCAGCGCGCCGATCCCGGCACTGGCACATTTATGCACCATTTCGTAGCTGGCACGGCTGGAAACCAGCACAAAGCCCTCTGCAAGCGGCGCTGCATCGCGGGCAAGCGAGCCAATCAGCTTATCCAGGGCATTATGGCGGCCTACATCTTCGCGCAGCCGCTGAATGCGCCCGTGTAAATCGCACCAAGCGGCACCGTGTACGGCGCCTGTCGCCGCCTTTAACGGCTGGTAGGCGGCAAGTTCTCCCAGGGCGTGTTGAATAGCCGCGTCATCAAGTTGCGGCGCTGTTACCGCGGGGATCGGCCGAATGGCCTGTTCAAGGGCTTCTGTGCCGCATAGCCCGCAGCCGGTGCGCCCGGTCAGGCTACGGCGACGCTGCTTGAGTTCGGCCAGCCGCTGGGTGGCAATGGTCAGGTGAACGGCCAGACCCTGGGCTTCCTCACGAAGCTCCAGGTCGTAGCATTCGTGGGGATGAGCCAGAATGCCCTCCGTTAGGCTGAACCCCAGGGCCAAATCTTCAAGCTCCGAAGGGCTTGCCATCATCACCGCATGAGAGATGCCGTTGTAGACCAGCGCCACCGGCACTTCCTGGGCCAGGGTGTCCTCCTGCATATCGGCGAACCAGCCGGTTGCGCTCTTGCGCACCTCAACCGGCAGACGCGCCAGGGCGGTATCCGGTTGAGGTGGCGTGCCGCCTTCGCGGTCTGCGCTCATGGCGCCTCCTGTTGTGCCTTCTCCAGATAGCCGCGCTGGGCCTGATCAAAGGCGTTAAACCGCTGCTGCCAGGCGGAAGGTTGGCTGACTCTTTCTACCTGCACGGCGGTAACCTTGTATTCGGGGCAGTTGGTGGCCCAATCGGAGTTATCGGTAGTGATAACGTTGGCGCCGCTGCCCGGGTGGTGGAAGGTAGTGTAGACCACCCCCGGCTGCATGCGTTCGCTCAGCCTGGCGCGCAGCACCGTCTGGCCCGAGCGGCTGGTAATCCCCAGCCAGTCGCCGTCGCGCACGCCGCGCACTTCGGCGTCACTTGGGTGCAGTTCCAGCACGTCCTCGTTGTGCCAGTGCTGGTTATCGGTGCGCCGGGTCTGGGCGCCAACATTGTACTGGCTGAGTATCCGCCCGGTGGTCAAAAGCAGCGGGAAACGCCGATTGGTACGCTCTTCGGTGGCCACGTATTCGGTAATTGCAAAGCGTCCCAGGCCGATGGGGAAGTTGATTTCATGCATGGTCGGCATGCCTTGCGGGTGCTCGTCGTTGCACGGCCACTGCAGGCTGCCGTACTCTTCAAGCTTGGCGTAGCTCACACCTGTGAAGCTCGGTGTTAGGCTAGCGATTTCATCCATGATTTCGGATGGATGGACATAGTTCATCGGGTAGCCCAGCGCATTGGCCAGATCCTGAGTGATTTCCCAATCCTGCTTGCCAGCTACCGGTGGCATGACCTTGCGCACCCGGTTGATACGTCGCTCGGCATTGGTAAAGGTGCCGTTCTTCTCCAAAAAGCTCGAACCTGGCAGCAGCACATGGGCGAACTTGGCAGTCTCGTTCAAGAAGATATCCTGAACGATCAGGCAGTCC
This sequence comes from Halomonas sp. AOP43-A1-21, assembly GCF_052376775.1. Taxonomy (NCBI): domain Bacteria; kingdom Pseudomonadati; phylum Pseudomonadota; class Gammaproteobacteria; order Oceanospirillales; family Halomonadaceae; genus Halomonas; species Halomonas sp. AOP43-A1-21. Next base: position 53,492 of record NZ_JBQSWC010000029.1, read on the forward strand.
AGCGAGCGCAGCGCCGCCTCGACGTGCTGGGTGTTGGGGTCGGACTGGGCGATGTCCTCGCCCTGCACGTAAAGCGCCTTAAAGGTGCCTTCAATGGCGGCATCGAACATATTAGGAATGCGCAGCCCTGGCTCGTCGTCAAGCTGCACGCCCCAGGCGGCTTCGAAACGGCCACGCGCGATTGGGTCGGCGACGTGCTGATAGCCCGGAAGCTCATGGGGGAAAGAGCCCATGTCACACGAACCTTGTACGTTGTTCTGTCCGCGCAGCGGGTTGACGCCCACGCCCTCGCGGCCGATATTGCCGGTGGCCATGGCCAGGTTGGCGATCCCCATCACCATGGTGGAGCCTTGGCTGTGCTCGGTAACACCCAGGCCGTAGTAGATAGCGCCGTTACCTGCCGTGGCATAGGTGCGTGCCGCTTGGCGTACGGCTGCTGCGGCCACGCCGGTGATCGCCTCGCTGGCCTCCGGGGAGTGGCGCGGGTCGGCGATAAACGTGCGCCAGCTCTGATACGCCTGGGTGTCGCAGCGTTTGGCGACGAACGCCTGGTCTTCCAGGCCTTCGGTGATCACCACATGCCCAAGCGCATTGATCAGCGCGACGTTAGTACCGGGGCGCAGCGGCAGGTGCTGGGCTTCGTTCAGGTGCGGGGTCTTGAGCAGGTCGATACGGCGCGGGTCGGCGACGATCAGCTTGGCACCCTGGCGCAGGCGCTTGCGCATCATTGAACCAAACACCGGGTGGGCGTCGGTGGGGTTGGCGCCGATCACGATGATCGCATCGGCCTTCATCACCGAGTCAAAGGTCTGGGTGCCCGCTGATTCGCCCAGCGTGGTTTTCAGGCCGTAGCCGGTGGGCGAGTGGCAGACTCGCGCACAGGTGTCGGTGTTGTTGTTGCCAAACGCCGCGCGAATCAACTTCTGAACCAGATAGGTCTCTTCGTTGGTGCAGCGTGACGAGGTGATGCCGCCGATGCTTTCGCGGCCATGCTCGGCCTGAATCGCCTTCAGACGGCTGGCGGCAAAGCCGATGGCTTCTTCCCAGCTGGCCTCGCGCCATGGCTGGTCGATGCTCTCGCGAATCATCGGAGTAGTCAGGCGGTCCGGGTGAGTGGCGTAGCCGAACGCAAAGCGCCCCTTCACGCACGAGTGGCCGTGGTTGGCGTCGCCACCCTTGTACGGCACCATGCGGACCAGCTTATCGCCCTTCATCTGAGCCTCGAACGAACAGCCCACACCGCAGTAGGCGCAGGTGGTGACGACGCTTCTATCCGGCACGCCGTGATCGATCACGCTGTTTTCCATCAGCGTGGCGGTTGGGCAGGCCTGAACGCAGGCACCACAGGAGACGCAGTCCGAGTCCATGAACGCTTCGTCCTGCCCCGCCGCCACCTTGGAATCAAACCCGCGTCCGTCGATAGTCAGCGCAAAGGTACCCTGGACTTCCTCGCAGGCGCGTACGCAGCGCGAACAGACGATGCACTTGCTCGGATCGAAGCTGAAGTAGGGGTTGGATTCATCCTTGACAGCATCAAGGTGGTTCTCGCCCTCGAACCCGTAGCGCACTTCGCGAAGGCCCACACTGCCCGCCATGTCCTGCAGCTCGCAGTCGCCGTTGGCCGGGCACGTCAGGCAGTCCAGCGGGTGGTCGGAGATGTACAGCTCCATCACGTTGCGGCGCAGTTTAGCGAGACGCTCGTTCTGGGTGGTGACCTTCATGCCTTCCACCACAGGGGTGGTGCAGGAGGCTGGCAGCCCACGGCGGCCCTCTACCTCTACGGCGCATAACCGGCAAGAGCCGAACGGCTCCAGGCTGTCGGTGGCGCACAGTTTGGGAATATTGATATCGGCCAGTGCCGCTGCGCGCAGTACCGAAGTGCCTTCCGGTACCGTGATGGTGATGCCATCAATTTCCAGGTTCACCAGCGCCGTACCGGTTGGGAAAGGCGTGCCCAGGTCTTTATCGTGGGCGGCGCTTCTGGCGTACTGTTTAGGGTCAAAGTGTCCGATCATGATCTGTCTCCGTTCGCGGCCCGCTGGAAATCGTCAGGGAAGTATTTGAGCGCGCTTTGTACCGGGAAGGGGGTCATGCCACCCATGGCGCAGAGCGAGCCATCCACCATCGTTTCGCAGAGGTCATGGAGCAGGGCGAGGTTGTCCTCGCGGTTATGATTGGCGCGGATACGGTCGATGACCTCCACGCCACGGGTCGAGCCGATACGACACGGCGTGCATTTGCCGCAGGACTCTACCTTGCAGAATTCCATCGAGAAGCGCGCCTGTTCGGCCATGTCCACGCTCTCGTCAAACATCACTACGCCACCGTGGCCCAGCACCGCACTTTCTGCCGCGAAGGCTTCGTAGTCCAGCGGCAGGTCCCACTGCGCTTCAGGCAAATAGGCACCCAGCGGGCCGCCTACCTGCACGGCACGCAGCGGTTTGCCGCTTAGCGTGCCGCCGCCAAACTCCTCCATTAGAGTGCGCAGCGTGGTGCCGAAGGCCAGTTCTATCAGCCCTCCGCGCTGAACGTTGCCCGCCAGCTGAAGTGCCAGCGTGCCCCGCGAGCGACCCATGCCGTGCGAGGCGTAAGCCTCAGCGCCTTCAGCGAGGATAAACGGCACGGCGGCCAGCGAGAGCACGTTGTTGACCACGGTCGGTCGGCCAAACAGACCTTCAATGGCGGGCAGCGGTGGCTTGAAGCGCACCAGGCCGCGCTTGCCTTCCAGGCTTTCAAGCAGCGATGTTTCTTCACCGCAAATATACGCCCCCGCACCCAGGCGCACTTCCAGATGAAAGGCGCGGCCGCTGCCGCAAAGGTTCTCACCCAGAAAGCCGGCCTGCTCGGCGCGGGCAATGGCCTCGTCAAGAATCTCCTTGGCCAGCGGGTATTCCGAGCGCAGATAGATGTAGCCCTGAGTTGCCTTCACCGCGAGCCCGGCAATGGTCATGCCCTCGATCAGCATGTAGGGGTCGCACTCCATCACCAGCCGGTCGGCGAAGGTGCCGGAGTCGCCTTCATCGGCGTTACACACGATGTACTTTTGATCGGCGGGCGTGTCGAGCACCGTCTGCCACTTGATGCCGGTAGGGAACGCCGCGCCGCCGCGACCGCGAAGCCCGGAGGCCTTCACTTCCTCGACGATACCCTGCGGCTCAAGGGCCAGCGCAGCCTCAAGACCAACAAAGCCGCTGTGGGCGCGATAGTCATCAATCGATAGCGGGTCGGTGATGCCGATACGCGCAAAGGTAAGACGCTGCTGGCGGGCGAGATAGTCGATGTCTTCGGTTGGCCCCAGCGCCAGGGAATGATTAACGCTGCCTTCCAGCATGCCGCTTTCGAGCAGAGCGGGTATATCGGCAGAGGTAACCGGGCCGTAGGCGAACCGGCCGGTTGGGGTTTCCACCTCGACCAGCGGTTCCAGCCAGGCAAGCCCGCGGGAGCCGTTGCGCACCAGCGTAATGGGCTCGCCACGGGCCGCGGCTTCACGCGCCAGCCGGTTGGCGATAGCATCGGCGCCCAGCGCTAGTGCAGTGGTATCGCGGGGGACAAAAACGCGAATGCTCATGCCATCACCTCCAGCGGCCGGGTTTGCAGCTCATCGAGCAGCGCATCGAAGGCTTCGGGCGTAACCCGTCCGCGAACGCTGTCGTCCACACGGATCGACGGGCCGCAGGCGCAGTTGCCAAGGCAATAAACGGCTTCAAGGGTAATTTCGCGGTCGGGCGTCGTTTGATGGTAATCAACCCCCAGGCGCGCCTTGGCGTGAGCTTCCAGCTGGCGCGCGCCTACCGACTGGCAGGCCTCGGCACGGCAGATCTGTACCACGTGGCGTCCCGGTGGCGTGGTACGAAAATGGTGATAAAAACTGATAACGCCATGCACTTCGGCACGGGTCTGTTGCAGTGATTCGGCAATAAGGGGTATGGCCTCTGAAGGAATAAAGCCGAAGCGGTCCTGGAGAGCATGCAGAATTGGCAGCAACGCGCCTGGTTTGTGATGAAGAGCGTTGATCTCAGTCTGGATCGACTGCAACGACCATTCTTGAGACTTGTTCATCATGTCTCTCCTGGTGCTGATTATTGTTTGCATATATGCACGCTTATGCTTATTTAGAGTAGATATGAAAAAGGCGTGCACCACGGTCTATGTAACGCTAGCATCAAGCTAACAGAGACAAAATATGAAAATTTATGCCAATGAAAAAAATTACCGTCATTCCCACCTGGTGCTTTCGCGATGAGGCGGGGAATCAGTTGGATTTACAGCTACTTCGCCTGCTGAGTGCGGTATATAGGCGGGGTAAGTTAACGCATGCCGCCGCAGACGTGGGTATCTCATACCGGCACGCCTGGAACTTATTGCGCCAGGGCGGCGATTTTTTTGGCGTGCCGCTGGTCGAGTTGCAGCGTGGGCGGGGGGCGCAGCTTTCGCTACTGGGCGAAAAGCTGCTGTGGGCCGAGCAGCGCGCCATCGCCCGTTTAGGGCCACAGTTGGAAAGCCTGGGGTCTGAACTCAATCTCGCCATTCAGCAACAGCAGCAGGGGGCGCTATCGGTTTTGCGTCTACATGCCAGTCACGGCTTTGCCGTTGAACTACTCCCTAAGCATCTGCAAGAAATACCGCTAGATTTACAGTACTGCAGCCCGCAGGAGTCGCTGGCAGCGCTCAATCGAGGCAGTTGCGATGTGGCGGGCTTTCACTTGCCGCGTGGTGCTGTGGGCGAGCGCGTTCGCGATACGTACCAAGGTCTTTTAAAGCCCCGCGAGCACCGGGTGATTGGCTTTATCGCCAGAACCCAGGGGCTAATGGTCGCGCCGGGCAACCCGCTAGGCATCACCGGCGTAGAGTCGCTTATTAATAAGGCCGTACGTTTCGTAAACCGCCAGGCATCGTCAGGCACGCGTTCGCTGCTGGACTGCCTGCTTTCTGAAGCGGCGGTTTCAAGTACCAACATTCGTGGTTATGAAATCGAGGAGTACACCCACTCGGCCGTTGCGGCGTATGTGGCGGCGGGCATGGCGGATACCGGCTTTGGCGTAGAAGCCGCCGCGCAGAAGTTTGGCTTGGATTTTATACCACTGGCTATCGAAGATTACCTGCTGGCCTGCCACCACCGCTCCCTGAAAGAACCTCGGTTTCGCGCTTTCCTGGAAATACTGCAGGGTGAAGCCTTCCAGGAAGCGGTCGGGCGCCTGCCGGGCTATAGTCCAAGTCAGTGTGGTGACGTGATGCAGGCAGAAGACATACTCTCAATAATACCGTAAGCAGCTATTGGAGAGGTCGAAGGCATGACTATGCCAAGGTGTCTCAAAAGGTATAATTCAAAAAATTGTGAAGTTCTTCTGCAGTTTGCGCACTTCCATATGCTGTCAGTTAAAGAAAGCCACGGACAGTAATGGAATAAAATAGAGACATAGAGCGAAGCTGACTGCGATTGTGAAGACCTATTGCGGGTCACATGTATGCGTTTTTCAGAGTGTTACGCTCATATCGCACTCGGCGGTAAACCAATCACGAAAGCGCTGTATCTCTTCGTCATCGGCCCGATTTTCGCGATAACAAAGATAGTGACGCGTTTCCTCCAACACTACCTGTTCGTCAACGGGCCTAATCAGCCTTCCCTCAGCGATTAACGGTCTTACTAGATGATCCCAGCCCAATGCGACACCCTGATGGTTTAATGTCATCTGAATCAACATGTTGTAGTCATTTGCATTGAAGAAGTGGGAGCTATCCTTAGAATTCCTAGCGATATCTAGCTGATGAATAGCCATCCATACCCCCCAGTCAACATGCTCGGCGACCTGAGCACGTCCATAGGGGCTAAGGTTGAGTAGTACAGCATCACGTCTTAATCCATCTAGAGTGCCGACCTCTGGATGTTTCTCCAAGTAGCTCGGCGAACACACTGGGTAGATTACATCACAAAACAACGGAATGCTGATGTAGCCTTCCATAACACGCGACAGCTTGGTGATAAAGATATCTGGAGAAACACCTGGTTCCATGGCAAGGAAATTCTGCGTTGTCACCAAGTTGAGATCGATGTTCGGATTGGTACTAAAGAAGCTGGGCAGGCGGTGAGACATCCATAGCGCCGAGAAGGCAGGAGAGCAACATAGCGTTAGCGATCGCCGAGCAACGTTACCAAAATCATCTCGGATGCGATCAGCGGCCTGAGCGATATTAATAAACGAGAGCTGAGCAGCATCGAAAAAGATAGAGCCTGCTGCCGTTAGTTCAACAGCACTTCCCACACGCTTGAACAGAGGCGTTTGCAGGAAGTTCTCCAGTTCGCGCACCTGGCGGCTGATGGCCGCCTGGGTCACGCATAACGCCTCTGCAGCGCGAGTGAAGTTCTGATAACGCGCCGCTGCCACAAACGACCTTACTGCCCGCAGCGAAGGCATCTTCAACAGTGTTTGATCAGGAGCAGTGTGTCGGCTCATTACGGAAAATCCTCAAACGCTCGGATAAAAAGGCAGTTCTGCTCAGCCTGTTGGTTGCTCAGACCACAGTCAAATAGATCAGTATCGCGACATTGTGGGAAGACTACCCCAAAGCAGTGGCTGTCACCAAACCCTTATGCTTTTAGGTAAGTCAGAGAGTGGAGGGCGTTCAATCTTCAGCCGGCTCAGCGCCTTGATACCCCACCGCCAGCTCGTGTGGAGCTATGACTTTCTAGCCATCCGAGTGGCTAATGCACTTTTGACGCTATCTCCTAAGGCGTTGGCATTTATGTAATGTCTCGGCCTCCTCATAACATCTGCTCATGATTTGACACTAGAAAAGGTTTCTTCCGTTGTCATGGCATCGCTACTTATCCTGACCTTTCTTCTCAACTGAAAATATATGAATAACCGCGGCCGCATAAACGTTCGTAAATACTTAACGGGGCGCCGCTCTTAAATCATCTCTTCCAAAAGGTAACAATATGAATTTCGACGGTATCTGGACTCCTGTTGTCACGCCCTTCAACGAAGATGGGTCTCTAAAGCTCGACGTTCTGGACAAGTTGATCGATACCCTCATTACGCAGGGTGTGCATGGTTTGATCATCGGTGGTACTACCGGTGAATACTACGCCCAAAATATGGATGAGCGGAAAACTCTCCTTAACCGAGTCGCTGAGTGTGCGAAGGGGCGGATCCCGTTAATGGCAGGCATCAATGCTACGGCTACAGCAGACAGTCTGGAACTGGGACAATATGCAAAGAGTATCGGCTTCGATGCCCTTCTTGTGGCTGCCCCCTACTACTGCCAACCGGCTCAGGATGAATTACTGGCCCATATCCAGGCTATCGATGACGCCTTCGACATGCCGATTATGCTCTATAACTTTCCTGACCGTACCGGTGTGCCGATGACCATGGAGCTGATAGAGGCTCTTCGCGATCGCCCGAACATACAGGCGATTAAAGAAAGTACGGGTTCTATCGAGCGTATGCATGCTTTAGCCACCGAACACGCCGATCAGCTGCAGCTAAGCTGCGGCATGGATGACCAGGTGCTGGAGTTCTTCGTGTGGGGCGCCCGAAGCTGGGTGGCGGGTGCTTCCAACTTTCTGGCCCCTGAGCACGTCGCTCTATATAAGGCGTGCGTCATAGACAAGGACTTCATCGCTGGGCGGGAACTGGCCACGAGGCTGCTACCGATGCTCAATCTATTGGAGCAGGGTGGCAAGTTTTGTCAATACATCAAATATGGCTGTGAGCTGGCTGACCTGCCCGTCGGCCCGGCGCGACGTCCGCTGCTGTCATTGAACGAGCAAGAGAAAGCTGTTCTCAAGCAGACCTATGATGCGTTAGTTGCCTGCCGCCGCTGACACCTTGCTGTGGAGCACTTCTCATGAAGCTGCAATGCAAGTTTCTTCCTCAGGATGATGGACGCTGTGGCTGGTATGAAACCTTACCTCCACCTCCCCCAAGTACGCCGCTTCTCGGCAATGTACGTGCCGACTGGGTGGTGTTGGGGGCTGGACTGGCCGGATTGGCGGCGGCTCGGCGCCTGGCCGAATTGAAGCCAAACGACAGCATCGCTCTGATTGATGCTCGGCGTGTCGGCTTCAGTACTGCTGGGCGCAATTCGGGATTCATGATCGATTTGCCGCATGACATAAACTCTCACGACTATACTGGCGACCGGACCCATGATCTTGAGCAGATGCGCCTTAACCGGGGCGCAATCGACTACATGCGCGAGATCGTGCGGCACCACGCTATTGACTGCGATTGGCGCGAGCAGGGAAAACTGCATGGCGCGGCGAGAGATCAAGGCATCCGTGTGCTGGAAACGTTTGCCAAGGGGCTTTCTGCGCTGGGCGAGCCTTACCGCGAATTAAGCGCTGATAACATGGCGGCGATTACCGGTACGCGCTTCTATAAAGCTGGCGTACATACTCCCGGCTGCGTGCTGGTTCAGCCAGCGGCGTTAGTACGAGGCCTGAGCCAGAACCTGCCCGAAAATGTGCATTTATTTGAGGACAGCCCGGTACGCCATATAGAAGTAGGCAAGCCTCATGTGCTAGTGACCGATCAGGGCTGTATTGAGGCACCCAGACTGGTGCTGGCCAACAATGCCTATGCCGCTCAGTTCGAACAACTGGGGCTCAAAGGTCGTCTGCTGCCGATTTACACCTACAGTAGTTTGACGCGTCAGTTGAGTGATGCAGAGTGCGACAGGCTGGGTGGCGACGATAGCTGGGCGTTGATACCGGCAGACCCGATGGGTACAACGGTCCGACGCATGGGAGATGGACGTATCTGCATTCGAAACTCCTTCACTTATAACCCTAACGTCAGTACCAATGCTCGCCAGTTGGCAAAGGCGCGGTTCGCCCATCTGCGCGCCTTTAAACGGCGCTTTCCTATGCTGCCGGACGCGAGTTTCGAATACACATGGGGGGGGGCTTTATGCTTGACCCGCAACAATGGCAGACCGTTTGGTGAGCTCGCCCCCGGCGTGTTCAGCGCCTTGTGTCAAAACGCCTTGGGGCTGACTGGCGGCACCATCTCCGGCAAGCTGATCGCCGAATACGCAGTCGGCGTCGATAGCGAGTTGCTTAATATCATGTTGAAACAGCCCAAGCCGGCAGCCAACCCACCCGAGCCTATGCTGGGGATCGGGGTGCGTAGAACCCTTGCCTGGAAGGAGTGGCGAGCCGGAATTGAGCGCTAAGTAATCGATAAATAACTATACGGCGCAAAAAGACATGCGCACTCGAGAGACCAATACGGGAGTAAAATAATGTCCAACACCCTCACTCAATCGGATATCACACAGCAGCTTGAACAGCTTGAATACCGCAATCTGGCCTTCATTGATGGGCAGTTCGTGCCAGCAAAATCAGGCAAGACCTTCGACACCCTTAATCCTGCCACCGGGAAGGTTATTACCCAGCTGGCTGCGTGTGAAGCTGACGACGTAGACATTGCCGTCAAGGCTGCCCGCCGAGCCTTTGAAGAGGGTGTCTGGTCGAAAATGGCGCCCGCCGAGCGAAAAGTGATCATGCAGCGCTTCGCCGACCTTATTGAAGAAAACTGCTTGGAGTTGGCGGTTCTCGAATCCATTGAGGCCGGTAAGCCAATCAGTGAGTGTTTTAATGTTGATATCCCTGATACCGCCAATACCATTCGCTGGCATGCCGAAGCCATCGACAAGCTTAACGATGCCGTGACGCCCACCGAGAGCGGCGTGCTTTCCATCGTCACTCGCGAACCGATCGGTGTAGTGGGCGCGGTGTTGCCGTGGAACTTTCCGGCCATGATGGTCGGCTGGAAGCTGGGGCCAGCGCTTGCCACGGGAAACAGCGTGATTCTCAAGCCTGCCAAGTTGACGTCACTGAGTACCACTCGCATGGCTGAGCTGGCCTTTGAAGCAGGCGTACCTGCAGGGGTGCTCAATGTCCTACCCGGCATGGGGTCAACGGCTGGCCAGGCAATCGGCATGCACCCTGATATCGACTTAGTGGGCTTTACGGGTTCCACCGAGGTGGGGCGCATGTTCCTTGAATACTCGGCAGCCAGCAACCTCAAAGAAGTCTTGTTGGAGTGTGGTGGTAAAAACCCTCAGGTAGTAATGCCCGATATTCGCGATCTTAAGACGGTAGCCAGTAACGTTCTCGCCGCCGCTTTTTGGAATATGGGTGAGAACTGCTCAGCGGGTTCGCGACTGATTGTGCACCGTTCCATCAAGGACGCCTTGCTCAAGGAAGTGCTGGCCCAGTTGGAAAGTGATTGGAAACTGGGTGACCCTCTGGATCCTGAGGTCAATCTCGGCGCCTTAGTCGAGGAAGCTCACATGGAGAAAGTGCTTTCGTATATCGCAACAGCCAAACAAGAAGGACTTACACTGCTCACCGGCGGTGAGCGGGTTCGCGAAGAGAGCGGCGGCTACTTCGTGCCACCGACGATTTTCGATGATGCCACCCCTGAATCAACCATTGTGCGTGAAGAGATTTTCGGCCCGGTGCTGGCGGTAATGGCATTTGATACTGAAGAAGAAGCTATCGCTCTCGCCAACGACACCTGCTACGGCTTAGCAGCATCACTTTGGAGTAACGACCTGAATACCGTGCATCGTATGTCAGCGGCAATTCGTGTTGGCACTGTAACGGTAAATTGTTTCGGGGAAGGCGATATCACCACGCCGTTTGGCGGATTCAAACAATCTGGTTTTGGCGGGCGTGATAAATCTATTTATGCCCATGATCAGTACTGCGAACTCAAGACAACCTGGATCAAGCTCACCTAAATAAAGCAAGGGATAGCTACTCAAGGCGCCTGTTACGCATCTGTCTTTCCAGTTAGGCACCTGGAAAGACAGCCCTGCAAAGCCAAGTAAATCTTTTCATCCATAACACAGGGTTGTGGTTTGTTAGTCAAAAATGTCGTTTCCACTACTTATCTCACCAAAGTAATTTAAACGCATAGCTGTAATAAAAAGATAACGAAAGACGCCAGATTACAATATTTCCACTACAAAAAGGCTGCTAATAAATGAAAGCTTCATTAAAGCTCAAACACAGCACTATTATGAATATCCTCATTGCTTCTGCTTTGATAACTCCCAGCGTAGCTATAGCGAGCGATGATACCTACCGCTTTCGGATGGTAAATGCAGAGGATACTGCTGATTCTCCGGCAGGGCGAGGCATGCAGAGGTGGGCTGATTTGATCGAAGAGCGCTCCAATGGACGCATGACGGCCCAAGTATTTCACCAAGGCGCGCTTGGCAACGTCAGCGAGGTTTTCGACCATATGCTAATGGGCGGTGTCGACATGGTAATCGCCACTGCCCCGACTACCTACGACAACCGCGTTGGCGTAATGTCGCTACCTTATTTATTTTTGGATTGGGAGGAAGCACAGGCAGCGTGGGAACGTGGTGGATGGATGAACGAGGTCGTTGAACCGATCTTCACCGATATGGGCCTTAAGATGTTTGGGTCTTATCCATGGGGGTTCACAGGCGTCGCGACTCGTGGCGATTATGCGTTAAGTCTCGATGAAGCCCAGTCGAAAGCATTGAAAGTGCGCGCCATCCCCGCCTTTCCTGTACCGCAAACTGTACAAGCGATGGGCTACCATTCGGTGCCGCTTGACTGGAATGAGGTATATACCGCCATTCAAACAGGCGTAGTGGATGGCGACGCTGGCAACATCATTTATTGGGATTACGAATTTTTTGGCGAAATCCTCGATTACTTTGTGCACACCAAACACTTTTTCGGCCAAGCTGCGCTGATGATGAATCAGGATACCTGGGAGTCGTTAGACGAAGAGGATCAGCAAATTGTAGC